>NZ_JAIZRS010000020.1:0-151630 GCF_020419985.1 Burkholderia sp. AU32262 | reverse complement strand
AACGCTCGTCTTCGCTCAGCACCAGTTCCGCCTTCGGTCGTCCCATCGCCATGCTGACGTCTCCCGTTCCGTTGACGTCAACATGCTACGCGAAGATAGACCAGTTAACAACGGAACAGGACACTAGTGCGTCGCCACGCGCGTGCATGCCGGCACCGGCGCCGGCATGCGGACTAGCGCGTCACCACGCGGTTGCGCCCTTCCCGCTTCGCCTGGTACAGCCGCTCGTCGACCACCCGCAGCAGCGCATCGACCGTGCCGCCGTCGACGCCGTATTGCGCGACGCCGACGCTGACCGTCACCTGCACGCGCTTGAAGTCCAGTCCGAACGGCGCACTCGCGATCGACGAACGCACGCGCTCGGCCGTCATCCGCGCGCCCTCGAGCGGCATCTCGGGCAGGAGCGCCATGAACTCCTCGCCGCCGACCCGCGCGAGCGCGCCCGCCGGCCGGATCGCCTCGAGGCACTGGCGCACGACGCCGCGCAGCACCTCGTCGCCGATCTGGTGCCCGTAGGCATCGTTGATGTTCTTGAAATTGTCGAGATCGAGCGCGAGCAGGCAGAACGGCGTGCCGTCGCGCTCGGCCCGCACGATCTCGCGCTCGACCTGCGCGATGAACTGGCGGCGGTTCGACGCGCCCGTCATCGGGTCGGTCGCGGCCATGTACTCGAGCTTCTGGTTCGTGCGCCGCAGCTCCTGCAGCGCGCTTTCGGTGCGCGCCATCGATTCGGACAAGCGGCTCATCAGGTCTTCCTGGCTGTAGATCGCCGAGAACGAGCGCGTCGTCTGCAGCGCCTGCACGACGCCGTAACTGAGCAGGAAGAACCCGCCCGCGAAGATCGCATGCGCGAGCCACCACATGTGATTCCACGGCTTGCCGAGGATGAACGCGAGCGACGACAGCGCGAACGCCATGATCGACACGCCGTAGATCACCATCAGCGGCGAGCGGATCCGCCGCGCGAGCAGCAGGCACACGTTCAGCAGCGAGAACACCAGCGCGCCGCCTTCCATCGACAGCCGCGTGCCGAGCGCACCGGCAACCGGCGAATACGCGACGTACGCGACCACCACGTCGACGATCAGGAAGAGCACGATCCAAGGCAGCCACGTCCGTGCGCTCGTGCGCTTGTCGACCCGGTCGGGCGGACGCGAATACGACAACAGGCCCGTGAGCAGCAGCACGGACATCGCCAACCGCGACGCGGGCCCGTACAGCAGGAACAGCCAGATATTGTGATGCGCCATCCCGGTGAACGCGCCGTGCAGCGCATAGATCATCGCGAAACCGAGAAAGCCGAGCGTCAGCCAGCGCAGCAGCGGCTCGCCGGACGACCGGTAGCACACCCACGTCACATAGGTGACGAACGCGCCTTCGATCGTCGCCGCCGCGATCGCGATTTCATGGAAAGCGTGGTTCTCGAACACGACGCTCCGGTCGCTGAAGAACCACAGATAGGCAATCAGATACGCAGGCAGCAACGCGAATCCGACCAGCAGGCATTTCGCGTAGAGCCTTGCGGCCGCACTGACGACGCGCGGCGGTTCCCCGGCTGCATAGGTCGTACTCATTCGGTCCCCGGTCGGTCTGCTGCGTTGATTGGAGTCCTCGCGGCACGGATCGCGCAACGCATGATCTGACCCATCGTGCCGAAAGGCAAATGTCAGAGCAAGTATAGGTGGGGTAATTCGTTTGACAAGTCAGGGGAAACGGCATTGCCGGGTGCATGCCTTTTGCTTCCCCGTCGTTGCGAATCGCGCATCGCTCGCGCCGATTCACCGCGGCGGCGTGCGGTGACGCCGAAGCGCCACCGCGGCCGGTCAAAGATCAGAGGATTTCGAACAGGCCGGCCGCGCCCTGCCCGCCGCCGATGCACATCGTGACGACCACGTACTTCACGCCGCGCCGCTTGCCCTCGATCAGCGCATGGCCGGTCAGGCGCGCGCCCGATACGCCATACGGATGGCCGACCGCGATCGCGCCGCCGTTCACGTTCAGGCGCTCCTCAGGAATCCCGAGCGTGTCGCGGCAGTACAGCACCTGCACCGCGAACGCCTCGTTCAGCTCCCACAGGCCGATGTCGTCGACTGTCAGCCCGGCCTGCTTCAGCAGCTTGGGCACCGCGAACACCGGGCCGATGCCCATTTCGTCCGGTTCGCAGCCGGCCACCGCGAAGCCGCGGAACGCGCCCAGCGGCTGCAGCCCTTCGCGTTGCGCGGCGGCGGCGCTCATCACCACGCATGCCGACGCGCCGTCCGAGAACTGGCTCGCATTGCCCGCGGTGATCACGCCGCCCGGCACGGCCGAACGGATCTTCGACACGCCTTCGAGCGTCGTGTCGGGGCGGATGCCTTCGTCGGCCGAGACCGTCACTTCCTGCGTGTACAGGCGGCCCGTCGCCTTGTCGGCGATGCCCGCGAGCACGGTGATCGGCACGATCTCGTCGCGAAAGCGCCCGGCTTCCTGCGCGGCCGCGGCACGCAGTTGCGACTGCACGCCGTACGCGTCCTGCCGCTCCTTCGAGATGCCGTAGCGCTTCGCGACGTTCTCCGCGGTCTGCAGCATGTTCCAGTAGATCTCGGGCTTGTGCTGGACGAGCCAGCCTTCCTGGATCATGTGCCGGTTCATCTCGTTCTGCACGCACGAGATCGATTCGACGCCGCCGGCCACATAGATCTCGCCTTCGCCCGCGACGATCCGCTGCGCGGCCAGCGCGATGGTCTGCAGCCCCGACGAACAGAAACGGTTCACCGTCATCCCCGGCACGCTCACCGGCAATCCCGCGCGCAGCGCGATCTGCCGCGCGATGTTCGCGCCCGTCGCGCCTTCGGGATTCGCGCAGCCCATGATCACGTCCTCGACGCGCGCCGGATCGAGCTTCGCGCGTTCGAGCGCGGCCGCGACCACGTGGCCGCCGAGCGTCGCGCCGTGCGTCATGTTGAATGCGCCGCGCCAGGATTTCGCGAGCGGCGTGCGTGCGGTCGATACGATTACGGCTTCGGTCATGCGAGTCTCCTTCGGTCCTGCTTCATGTCCTGAATCGGATGGGAAATGCGCTACGCCGCCGGGCGCGCGCCGGCGGACGTCACATGCGCGACGCCCGCTGCCTGCATCTGCTGCCATGCGTGCGCGAGCGACCCGTTCAGGTCGATCGCACGGCACGCATCGTTGATCACCGCGGCTTCGAAACCGGCCGCGCGCGCATCGAGCGCCGACCACGCGACGCAATAGTCGGTCGCGAGCCCGCAGCACCACACGCGCTTCGCGCCGAGTTCGCGCAGGTAGCCCGCGAGCCCCGTGCGCGTCGTGCGGTCGGCCTCGACGAACGCGGAATAGCTGTCGACCTGCGCGTCGCCGCCCTTGCGGATCACGAGCCGCGCGTGCGGGATGTCTAGGTCGCGATGCAGCGCCGCGCCGTCGGTGTCCCGCACGCAGTGCACGGGCCACAGCACCTGCTCGCCGTACGGCAGCGAAAGCGTGGAAAACGGCTCGCGGCCCGGATGGTTCGCCGCGAACGACACGTGCTCGCGCGGGTGCCAGTCCTGCGTGAGCACGACCTGGTCGAAGCGTTGCGCGAGCGCGTTGATCACCGGCACGACCGCATCGCCGTCGGGCACCGCGAGCGCGCCGCCCGGCATGAAGTCGTATTGCACGTCGATCACGAGCAGGACGTCGTCGGTGCGTTTCATTTCAATTCTCCTGGGTGAATCGGGCGCGCCGTCGTGCGAGATCGTCAGCCGTTGAACCCGCGGCCGGCCTTGGCCAGTTCCGCGATCGACGGCGCGAGCTGCCACGCGTCGCCGTTCGGCGCCGCCGCATAGCGGCGAATCGCGCGCTCGACGTTGTAGAGGCCGACCGTATCCGCGTACAGCATCGGGCCGCCGCGCCACAGCGGGAAGCCATAGCCGGTCAGGTAGACCATGTCGATGTCGGACGCCTTCGACGCGATCTTCTCCTCGAGGATCTTCGCGCCTTCGTTGACGAGCGCGAACACGAGCCGCTCGACGATCTCGTCGTCGCCGATCTTGCGCCGCTCGACGCCGCGCTCCTTCGAGTACGCGACGACCATCTCGTCGACGAGCGCCGACGGCTTCGCCTTGCGATCGCCCGGCACGTAGTCGTACCAGCCGGCGCCCGTCTTCTGGCCGAAGCGGCCCTGCTCGCACAGGCGGTCGGCGATCTTCGAATAGTGCAGGCCAGGCTGCTCGACGTAGCGCCGCTTGCGGATCGCCCAGCCGATGTCGTTGCCGGCGAGGTCGCTCATCCGGAACGGCCCCATCGCGAAGCCGAACTTCTCGATCGCGCGATCGACCTGCGCGGGCAGCGCGCCTTCCTCGAGCATGAACAGCGCCTGGCGGATGTACTGCTCGATCATCCGGTTGCCGATGAAGCCGTCGCACACGCCCGACACGACCGCCGTCTTGCGGATCTTCTTCGCCACCGCCATCACGGTCGCGAGCACGTCCTTCGCGGTCCGCGCGCCGCGCACGACCTCGAGCAGCTTCATCACGTTCGCCGGGCTGAAGAAGTGCATGCCGACGACGTCCTGCGGGCGCTTCGTGAACGCCGCGATCTTGTCGACGTCGAGCGTCGACGTGTTGGACGCAAGGATCGCGCCCGGCTTCGCGACTTCGTCGAGCTTCCTGAACACCTGCTCCTTCACGCCGAGTTCCTCGAACACCGCTTCGACGATCAGGTCGGCGTCCTTCAGGTCGTCGTAGGACAGTGTCGGCGCGATCAGCGCCATGCGCGCGTCGAGCTTCTCCTGCGTAAGCTTGCCCTTCCTCACCTGCGCGTCGTAGTTCTTGCGGATCGTCGCGAGGCCGCGCTCGAGCGCGTCCTGCTTCGTCTCGAGCAGCGTGACGGGCAGCCCCGCGTTGACGAAGTTCATCGCGATCCCGCCGCCCATCGTGCCCGCGCCGATCACGCCGATCCGGCGGATCTCGCGCAACGGCGTATCGGCCGGCACGTCGGGAATCTTGCTCGCCGCGCGCTCGCCGAAGAACGCATGGCGCAGCGCGCGGCTTTCCGGCGTCATCATCAGCGCGACGAAACCTTCGCGCTCGGCGATGCTGCCCTTGTCGAAGCCGTTCAGCACGCCGGCCTCGATCGCGTCGATGCACTTGTGCGGCGCGGGGAAATTCGGCGCGGCGGCCCGCGCGGAATTGCGCGCGAACTGGATGAAGCCCGCCGCGTTCTCGTGGACGATCTTGCGATCGCGCACGCGCGGATGCGGCCCCTTTTGCGCGCCAACCTTGCGCGCGAACGCAACGGCCGCGTCGAGCAGGTCGCCGTCGGCCATTTCGTCGAACAACCCGCTCTTCGCGAGTTGCTCCGACGGCACCGGCGCGCCCGACACGATCATGTTCAGCGCGGTTTCGAGCCCGACCGCGCGCGGCAGGCGCTGCGTGCCGCCCGCGCCCGGCAGCAGCCCGAGCTTCACCTCGGGCAGCGCGACCTGCGCGCCGGGCGCGGCGACCCGGTAATGCGCGCCGAGCGCGAGCTCGAGGCCGCCGCCCATCACGACGCTGTGCAGCGCCGCGACGACCGGCTTCGCGCTCGCCTCCACCGCGCGGATCACGGTGTGCAGCGTCGGCTCCTGCAGCGCCTTCGGCGTATTGAATTCGGTGATGTCGGCGCCGCCCGAGAACGCGCGGCCCGCGCCGGTCAGCACGATGGCCGTGATCGACGGATCCTGCGCGGCGCGATCGAGCGCGTCCATGACGCCCTGGCGGGTCGACAGGCCAAGCCCGTTGACGGGCGGGTTGTTGAGCGTGATGACGGCCACGCCGTCGCGAGTCGAGTAATCCACTGCCATCTGCCTGCCTCCATGCATCGCGCGCCGGATTGGCTGCGCTTCATTGTGCGCGGTCGAACGGCCGCATGTCCGGATGAACGCAGGCAGCATACAACGAAAAAGCACGATCGTTCAATTTGAATTGCGTTCCCGATTCGGGGACGGAGCGGGGCGACCGGCATCGGGCGACCGGCATCGGGCGACCGGCGTCGGGCGACCGGCATCGGGCGACCGGCCCCGCGTGCCGGCGGCTGCCCGGGCGCGACGGCTTACGGCGCGCCCACCGCCGTCGGCAACACGTAATCGCGGAACGTCTCGCGCAACTTCAGCTTCTGCAGCTTGCCGGTCGCGGTGTGCGGCAGCGAGTCGACGAACACCACGTCGTCGGGAATCCACCATTTCGCGACCTTGCCCTCGTAGAACGCGAGCAGCGCGTCGCGGCTCAGGTTCGCGCCTTCACGCGGCACCACGACGAGCAGCGGCCGCTCAGTCCATTTCGGGTGCGCGCACGCGATGCAGGCGGCCTCGGCCACGCCCGGATGCGCGATCGCGACGTTCTCGATGTCGATCGAGCTGATCCACTCGCCGCCCGACTTGATCACGTCCTTGCTGCGGTCGGTGATCTGCAGGAAGCCGTCGGGGTCGATCGTCGCGACGTCGCCGGTCGGGAACCAGCCGTCCGCCAGCGGCGATTCATTGCCGCGAAAGTAGTGGTCGATCACCCACGGCCCGCGCACCTGCAGTTCGCCGAACGCGACGCCGTCCCACGGCAGCTCGCGGCCGTCCTCGCCGACGATGCGCATGTCGACGCCGCAGATCACGCGTCCCTGCTTCTCCAGCAGCCGGCGCTGCGCGTCGAGCGGCCGCCGCGACTGCGCCCAGTTGAGCTTCGCGAGCGTGCCGAGCGGCGACAGTTCGGTCATCCCCCACGCATGGATCACGCGCACGCCGTATTCGTCCTCGAACGTGCGCAGCATCGCGGGCGGGCACGCGGAGCCGCCGATCACCGTGCGGTTCAGCGTCGAGAAACGCACGCCGGCTTCGCGCATGTAGTTCAGCAGGCCGAGCCACACGGTCGGCACGCCCGCGGAGAACGTCACGCGCTCGGCCTCCATCAGCTCGTACAGCGATTTCCCGTCGAGATCCTTGCCGGGCAGCACCAGCTTGCCGCCTGTGAGCGGCACCGCGTACGGCAGCCCCCATGCGTTGACGTGGAACATCGGCACGACGGGCAGCACGGCGTCCATCGCGGACAGGTTCATCGCGTCGGGCAGCGCGGCGCCGTACGCATGCAGCACGGTCGAGCGATGCGAATACAGCACGCCCTTCGGGTTGCCGGTCGTCCCCGACGTGTAGCAGAGCCCCGACGCCTGCTGCTCGTCGAGGCGCGGCCAGTCGTAGCGGCCGTCCTCGGCGTCGACGAGCGTTTCGTAGCACAGGAACGGCGTCGCGCCGGACGGCAGGTGCGCGGCGTCCGTCATCGCGATCCAGCCCTGCACGTGCGGACATTGCGGCGCGATCGCATCGACGAGCGGCGCGAAATTGATGTCGAAGAAGACGTAGCGGTCTTCCGCGTGATTGACGATGTACGCGATCTGTTCGGGGAACAGGCGCGGATTGATCGTGTGGCACACGGCGCCCATCCCGCCGATCCCGTAATACGCCTCCAGGTGCCGGTAGCCGTTCCACGCCAGCGTGCCGACGCGGTCGCCGGTGTCGACGCCGAGCCGCGCGAGCGCCTGCGCCAGTTGCTTCGCGCGGCGTTCGCAATCGCGGTACGTGTAGCGATGCAGGTCGCCTTCCACGCGCTTCGACACGATCTCCGTGTCGCCGGCGTGCCGCGCGGCATGCGAAATCAGCGACGACACGAGCAACGGCACATCCATCATCTGGCCCAGCAACGGCTTACCCATCGTCTTGTTCTCCGTGAAGGATGCGAATCGGTGACCGGCTCCCGCGGCGCGCCCGTCGGCGGCCCGGACGGGCGCGGCGCACGGTGCGCGGGCCGCCATGCGGGCGGCGCGGCGCCGCCTTACAATATCGGCTTACCCAGAGGCGCTCAACATGTCGTTTTCCCGAAGCGCAGCCGATGCGGCTGACACCCTGCCCGACCTCGCCGCGACGCTCGGCGCGCCCGCCGAACGCGCGTTCGTGACGCTCGGCGACGCGTTTCATACGCGGCTGCCGGCCGCGCCGCTCGCCGCGCCGTACGTCGTCGGCTTTTCCGACGAAGTCGCGCGACTGCTCGACCTGCCGCCGTCGATCGCCGCGCGGCCCGACTTCGCCGAGCTGTTCGCCGGCAACCCGACGCGCGACTGGCCCGCGCACGCGATGCCGTACGCATCGGTCTATTCCGGCCATCAGTTCGGCGTGTGGGCCGGCCAGCTCGGCGACGGGCGCGCGCTGACGATCGGCGAACTGCCCGGCGCCGACGGCCGGCGCTACGAACTGCAGCTCAAGGGCGGCGGCCGCACGCCGTATTCGCGGATGGGCGACGGCCGCGCGGTGCTGCGCTCGTCGATCCGCGAATTCCTGTGCTCGGAAGCGATGCATCACCTCGGCATCCCGACCACGCGCGCGCTGACGGTGATCGGCTCCGACCAGCCGGTGGTGCGCGAGGAGATCGAGACGGCAGCCGTCGTCACGCGCGTGTCGGAAAGCTTCGTGCGCTTCGGCCACTTCGAGCACTTCTTCTCGAACGATCGCCCCGACCTGCTGCGCCAGCTTGCCGATCACGTGATCGACCGCTTCTATCCGGCCTGCCGCGACGCGGACGATCCGTACCTCGCGCTGCTCGAAGCCGCGACGCTGCGCACGGCCGAGCTCGTCGCGCAATGGCAGGCCGTCGGCTTCTGCCACGGCGTGATGAACACCGACAACATGTCGATCCTCGGCGTGACGATCGACTACGGTCCGTTCGGCTTCGTCGACGCATTCGACGCGAACCACATCTGCAACCACTCGGACACCGGCGGCCGCTATGCGTACCGGATGCAGCCGCGCATCGCGCACTGGAACTGCTATTGCCTCGCGCAGGCGCTGCTGCCGCTGATCGGGCTGCAGCACGGCATCGCCGACGACGATGCGCGCGCCGAGCGCGCGGTGGACGATGCACAGGCCGTACTCGCGACATTCCCCGAACGCTTCGGTCCCGCGCTCGAACGCGCGATGCGCGCGAAGCTCGGCCTCGAGCTCGAGCGCGAGAACGACGCCGAACTCGCGAACAAGCTGCTCGAGACGATGCACGCGAGCCACGCGGATTTCACGCTGACGTTCCGCCGGCTCGCGCAGCTGTCGAAGCACGACGCGAGCCGCGACGCGCCCGTGCGCGACCTCTTCATCGACCGCGAAGCATTCGACGCATGGGCGAACCTCTACCGCGCGCGGCTGTCCGAGGAGACGCGCGACGACGCGGCTCGCGCGGTTGCAATGAACCGCGCGAACCCCAAATACGTGCTTCGCAACCATCTGGCCGAAGTCGCGATCCGGCGCGCGAAGGAAAAGGATTTTTCGGAAGTCGAGCGGCTCGCGCGAATCCTGCGCCGCCCGTTCGACGAACAACCGGAGCACGAAGCATACGCGGCGTTGCCGCCCGACTGGGCGGGCTCGCTCGAAGTGAGCTGCTCGTCGTAAGCCCGCAACCCGCGCATCTCGACCGACCGATCAGGAGAACCCCATGTCCCACGATTCCGACGACAAAACCTATCCGTACCAGAAGGACGACGCCGAGCTGCGCCGCCGGCTCACGCCGATGCAGTACGAGGTCACGCAGCACGCGGCGACCGAGCGCGCGTTCACCGGCGAATACACCGACACCGAGGATGCCGGCATCTACAAGTGCGTCGTCTGCAGCACGCCGCTGTTCGAATCCGGCGCCAAGTTCCACTCGGGCTGCGGCTGGCCCAGCTACTTCAAGCCGCTCAACGGCGAGGTGATCGACGAGAAGGTCGACTACTCGCACGGGATGGTGCGCGTCGAGGTGCGCTGCAACCACTGCGGCGCGCATCTGGGCCACGTCTTCGAGGACGGCCCGCGCGACAAGACCGGTTTGCGGTACTGCATCAATTCGGCTGCGTTAAACTTCGAGTCCCGACCCGAAAACGAATGAGCGGCGCCGGGCGGATCTGCCGGGCGGCCAGCCTCGAGCCGGACCGCCCCGATCCGCGACGGCGATGCCTGGCGGGTCCCTACAACGGTGACGGGCCGCATGAGCGGCCCGTCACGCAGCTGCGAGCGCCATGAAATTCCTGTTCGATCTGTTTCCGATCATCCTGTTTTTTGTCGCCTTCAAGGTCTGGGGCATCTTTACCGCCACCGCCGTCGCGATCGTCGCGACGCTGGCCCAGGTCGCGTGGGTCGCCTTCCGGCACCGGAAGGTCGACACGATGCTGTGGGTCAGCCTGGGCGTGATCGTCGTGTTCGGTGGCGCCACCCTCGTCCTGCATGACGAGAAATTCATTCAATGGAAACCGACCGTGCTGTACTGGCTGTTTGCGATCGGGCTGCTCGCCGCGCGTTATGCGTTCAGCAAG
The DNA here is from genome assembly GCF_020419985.1 of Burkholderia sp. AU32262. Lineage (NCBI taxonomy): Bacteria > Pseudomonadati > Pseudomonadota > Betaproteobacteria > Burkholderiales > Burkholderiaceae > Burkholderia > Burkholderia sp. AU32262. The sequence goes on along the minus strand of NZ_JAIZRS010000020.1, from coordinate 141,298 downwards.
AACCTGATCGAGAAGATGATGGGCAAGCAGCTCACGCTGCCGTCCCCCGTGTGGGACAAGCTGAACGTCGCGTGGGCGCTGTTCTTCGCGGTGCTCGGCGTCGCGAACCTGTACGTGGTGCACAACTTCACCGAATCGCAATGGGTGAACTTCAAGCTGTTCGGTACGACGGGCGCGATGGTCGTATTCATCATCCTGCAGAGCCTGTGGCTCACGAAGTACCTGAAGGACGAATGACATGAGCGACGCCTTTCTCCACGCCTCCGCCGACGAACGCATCGCGCTGATCGAAGCGCGCCTCACCGCGTCGCTCGCGCCGCTGTCGCTCACCGTGCGCGACGACAGCGCGCAGCACGCAGGCCACGCGGGCGCGGCCGCCGGCGGCCATTTCACGGTCACGATCGTATCGTCCGCGTTCGCGGGCAAGCCGCGCGTCGCTCGGCACCGGCTGGTGTATGATGCGCTCGCTGATGCGATGCAGCGCGGCATTCACGCGCTCGCGATCGTGGCTTACACGCCCGAAGAATTCAACGAATCTTCAATCTAGTCTCATTAGGAATTCCCGATGATCCTGAAATCCCCCCGCCTGTGGGTCGCGGCGGCTGCGTTTGCAGCGGCGCCGGCATTCGCCCAGAACATCGCCGTCGTCAACGGCACGCCGATTCCGAAATCGCGCGCCGACGCGATGGTCGCGCAGCTCGTCCAGCAAGGCCAGACCGACGGCCCGCAACTGCAGCAGGCCGTGCGCCAGGAACTCGTGAACCGCGAAATCCTGATGCAGGAAGCGATCCGCGAAGGCATCCCGAATCGTCCGGACGTGAAGGCGCAAGTCGCCGTCGCGCAGCAGACCGTCGTGCTGCGCTCGATGATCGAGAGCTTCCTGAAGAAGAACCAGCCGACCGACGCCGAAGTGAAGGCGCGCTACGACGAACTCGTCAAGGGCGTGGGCGGCAACCGCGAGTATCACCTGCACCACATCCTCGTCGAGAGCGAACAGCAGGCGAAGGACCTGATCGCGAAGATCAAGGGCGGCGCGAAATTCGAGGATCTCGCGAAGCAATACTCGAAGGATCCGGGCTCGGGCAAGAACGGCGGCGATCTCGACTGGTCGGACCCGAAGGCGTACGTGCCGGAATTCGCGGCGGCCGCGCAGAAGCTGCAGAAAGGCCAGATGACCGACGCGCCGGTGAAGACGCAGTTCGGCTGGCACATCATCCGCGTCGACGACATCCGCGACATCGCCCCGCCGCCGTTCGACCAGGTGAAGGCGCAGATCGCGCAGCAGCTCGTGCAGCAGAAGCTGCAGGCGTTCGAGGAAGGTCTGCGCCAGCAGGCGAAGATTCAGTAACGCCGGCGCGCGTCATACGCGCATCGCAAAGCCGCTCTTCGGAGCGGCTTTTTCTTTTGGCGCGCGCGAACATGTGTCTCGCGATGCGGCGACGCGCGACCGACGTGCAATAAAAAACCGCTCCGAAGAGCGGCTTTGCCATGCCAGGTGTGATCGCACACCGCGTTCGCTACGCGGCGGGATAGAACACGTCGTGGTAACGCACGTTACCTGACGGCACCGGTGCCGATGCGTCGAACGACAGCGCGAGGAAATACTCGGCCGGCACGCCCGGAAACACGATGCCGCCGTGCGGTTCGAACCCGAAACGCGCGTAATACGCCGGCTCGCCGAGCACGACGCAGCCACGCGCGCCGAGCCGCCGCAACGCGTCGAGCCCCGTGCGCACGAGCCCCGCGCCGATGCTTTGCCGCTGGCATTCGGGCCGCACCGCGAGCGGCGCGAGCCCGTACCACTGCTGGCTGGCGGCCGGCTCGCCGCCGATCGCGACCGGCGAGAACGCGACGTGCCCGACGATACGCCCGTCGCGCTCCGCGACGAGCGACACGCTCAGCGCACCGTCGGCGCGCAGCGTGTCGACGATGCGCTGCTCGAACTGCCCGCCCTGCGGCTCGCCCGCGAACGCCGCGCGGATCACGCGGCCGATCGCGTCGGCCTCGCTCGCACGCGCGTCACGCAGCGTGACGACCTCGACCGGCGCGTTCGGGTCGAACATCATCCCCGAATCAGCCGATCCAGCGGCGTGCGTTGCGGAACACACGCATCCACGGGCTCGCCTCACCCCAGCCTTCCGGGTGCCAGCTCATCGTGACCGTGCGATGCACGCGCTCCATGTGCGGCATCAGCACCGAGAAGCGGCCGTCGGCCGTCGTGACCGACGTGATGCCGGCGGGCGAGCCGTTCGGGTTGAACGGATAGCGCTCGGTCGCTTCGCCGCGGTGGTCGACGTAACGCATCGCGACCGCGACGCGCTCGATGTCGCCCTGCTGCGAGAAGTCCGCATAGCCTTCGCCGTGCGCGACCGCGACCGGAATCCGCGAGCCTTCCATCCCCGCGAAGAAGATCGACGGCGACTTCTCCACTTCGACGAACGAGAAGCGTGCCTCGAACTGCTCGGACTTGTTGCGCGTGAACTTCGGCCACGCCTCCGCGCCCGGGATCATCGACGCGATGCTGGACAGCATCTGGCAGCCGTTGCAGATGCCGAGTGCGAACGTATCGGGACGCGCGAAGAACGCCGAGAACATGTCGGCGAGGTTCGCGTTGAACCGGATCGTCTTCGCCCAGCCTTCGCCGGCGCCCAGCACGTCGCCGTACGAGAAGCCGCCGCACGCGACCGCGCCCGCGAAATCGGCCAGCGTCGCGCGGCCCGCGAGCAGGTCGCTCATGTGCACGTCGTGCGCATCGAAGCCTGCGCGGTCGAACGCGTACGCCGTTTCCAGATGCGAGTTCACGCCCTGCTCGCGCAGGATCGCGACGCGCGGCCGAGCGCCCGTCGCGATGAACGGCGCGGCGATGTCCTCGGCCGGATCGAACGTCAGCACCGGCGAGATGCCTGGATCGGCCGCGTCGAGCAGCGCGTCGTATTCGGCATCCGCGCAGGCGGGGTTGTCGCGCAGGCGTGCGATACGCCAGCTTACTTCGCTCCATGCGCGATGGAGCTCGGTCCGCGGCGCGTCGAAGATCTTCTTCGCATCGCGGTACACCTCGATCACGTCACGGTCGTTGACCGAGCCGATCACGTGCGAGCACGTCGACAGGCCGAACTCGCGCAGCGCGCCGAGCACCGCGTCGCGGTCGGACGCGCGCACCTGCACGACGGCGCCGAGTTCTTCGGAGAACAGCGCGCGCAGCGTGCGGTCGTCGCGACGGCCGCTCGTCTGCTTCGCCCAGTCCTTCGCGTCGCCGTAGTCGGATTCGTGGTTCGGGTCGAGCGTCAGCATGTCGACGTTCAGCGACACGCCCGCGTGGCCCGCGAACGCCATTTCGCACACGGTCGCCCACAGGCCGCCGTCCGAGCGATCGTGGTACGCGAGCAGCAAGTCTCGCGCATTGAGCGACTGGATCGCGTTGAAGAAGCGCTTCAGGTCTTCCGCGTCGTCGACGTCCGGCGTCGTGTCGCCAACCTGCTGCGTGACCTGCGCGAAGATGCTGCCGCCCATCCGGTTCTTGCCGCGGCCGAGGTCGATCGCGATCAGCACGCTGTCGCCCGCATCCGCCACGCGGCGCAGTTGCGGCGTGAGATGGCGGCGCACGTCCTCGACCGGCGCGAACGCGGAGATGATCAGCGACACCGGCGACACCACTTCCTTCGCGACGCCCTGCTCGTCCCACTTCGTCTTCATCGACAGCGAGTCCTTGCCGACCGGGATGCCGATCCCGAGTGCCGGGCACAGCTCCATGCCGATCGCCTTGACCGTGTCGAACAGCGCGGCGTCTTCGCCGGCCGTGCCGCACGCGGCCATCCAGTTCGCCGACAGCTTCAGCTTGTCGAGCGACGCGATCGGCGCGCTCGCGATGTTCGTGATCGCTTCGCCGACGGCCATGCGGCCCGATGCCGGCGCATCGATGACCGCGAGCGGCGTACGCTCGGCCATCGTCATCGCCTCGCCCTTGAAGCCGGCGTAGTCGAGCGCGGTGATCGCGCAGTCGGCCACCGGCACCTGCCACGGGCCGACCATCTGGTCGCGCACCGACGTCCCGCCGACGGAACGGTCGCCGATCGTGATCAGGAACGACTTGCTGCCGACCGTCGGGTGCTTCAGCACGTCGAGTGCGACTTCCGACAGCGCGATGCCCGTCACGTCGACCGGCGCGCGCTCGGTCTTCACGCGCACGACGTCGCGGTGCATGCGCGGCGGCTTGCCGAGCAGCACTTCCATCGGCATGTCGACCGGGTATTCGCCGGCGCCCGTCGCTTCGTCGTCGACGAGCTTCAGCTGGCGCTCGTCGGTCGCGACACCGACCACCGCAAACGGGCAACGCTCGCGCGCGCAGATCGCCTCGAAGCGCGGCAGGTCGGCCGGCGCGATCGCCAGCACGTAGCGCTCCTGCGCCTCGTTCGACCAGATTTCACGCGGCGACAGGCCCGATTCCTCGAGTGCGACCTTGCGCAGCTCGAAGCGCGCGCCCTTGCCCGCGCCGTCGACGATTTCGGGGAACGCGTTCGACAGGCCGCCCGCGCCGACGTCGTGGATGCTCAGGATCGGGTTTTCCGCGCCGAGCTGCCAGCAGCCGTTGATCACTTCCTGCGCGCGACGCTCGATTTCCGGGTTGCCGCGCTGCACCGAGTCGAAGTCGAGCTCGGCCGTGTTCGCGCCGGTCGCCATCGAACTCGCGGCGCCGCCGCCCATGCCGATCCGCATGCCGGGGCCGCCGATCTGGATCAGCAGCGAGCCCGCCGGCACGTCGTGCTTGTGCGTGTGCTGATCCGCGATGTTGCCGAGGCCGCCCGCGATCATGATCGGCTTGTGATAGCCGCGCACCGTGCCGCCGACGTTCTGTTCGTACACGCGGAAGTAGCCGCCGAGGTTCGGGCGGCCGAATTCGTTGTTGAATGCGGCGCCGCCGAGCGGGCCGTCGATCATGATCTGCAGCGGCGACGCGATGCGGTCCGGACGGCCGTACGGGCCGTGCGCTTCGTTCGGGTTGCGCTCGGCCATTGGCTGCGCGGCGTCGCGATCGTTTTCCCACGACCGGCGGGCGTCAGGCAGGTCGAGGTTCGACACGGTGAAGCCCGTGAGGCCGGCCTTCGGACGCGCGCCGCGGCCCGTCGCGCCTTCGTCGCGGATCTCGCCGCCCGCGCCGGTCGCCGCCCCCGGGAACGGCGAGATCGCCGTCGGGTGGTTGTGCGTCTCGACCTTCATCAGCGTGTGCGTGAGCTCGGTGTGGCGGCCATAACGTTCACCCGGCTCGCCCGCGGCACCCGACTTGCGCGGGAACCAGCGCTCGGCTTCGGCGCCGACCATGATCGACGAATTGTCCGAATACGCGACGATCGTGCCCTGCGGGCTCAGCTTCTCGGTGTTGCGGATCATCGCGAACAGCGACATGTCCTGCGCTTGCCCGTCGATCGTCCACTGCGCGTTGAAGATCTTGTGGCGGCAGTGTTCGCTGTTCGCCTGCGCGAACATCATCAGCTCGACGTCGGTCGGATTGCGTTCGAGCTTGCGGAACGCGTCGACCAGGTAGTCGATCTCGTCGTCGGCGAGCGCGAGGCCCAGCTCGACGTTCGCCTGCTCGAGCGCGGCGCGGCCGACACCCAGCACGTCGACGGTCGACAGCGGCTTGGCCGGCAGCTCGTCGAACAGATGCTTCGCGTCGTCGCGGGCCGCGACCACGCTTTCGGTCATCCGGTCGTGCAGCGCGGCCGCGACGGCCGCACGGGCGTCGTCCGACAGCGCCTTCTTGCCGCCGAGCAGGCCCGACTTCAGCGTGACCGTGAATTCGACGCCGCGCTCGATGCGCCGCACGTGCGTGAGGCCGCAGTGCTGCGCGATGTCGGTCGCCTTGCTCGCCCACGGCGAGACCGTGCCGAAGCGCGGCAGCACGACGAAGGTCTCGGTCGCGCCCTTCTCGCCCGTCGGCTGGAACGGCTCGCCGTAGTGCATCAGCGCGTCGATGCGCGCGCTGTCGTCGGCCGACAGCGGCTCGGCCGCATTGACGAAGTGCAGGAACTGGCCGCGCACCGCGACGATGTTGGCGTCGATTTGCCTGAGCGTGTCGAGCAGACGGGTTTGACGGAAATCGGAGAGGGCCGAAGCGCCGGGAAAACACGAGAAGTGAGCCATGGGCTGGACTGACGTCGAAGAGTCGCGCGAGGTGGCGACGTGGGGCGAAAGGAAGGCCGTAATTATACCCGGAAGTCGGGCGTCCCAGACCGGCCGATCGGTGCGCCTCATGCACCGCACCGGTGCCCGCGCGCGGGGCGCGCACGGCCGCCGGCCGGGCCGGCCCGAGCAGCCCGTGCGCCGCGCCGTCGTGGCGCGCCCGCACGACCCATGCTCGGCCGGCGCCGGCTCGCGCACTTTTGGCGCTATCATTCCGGGTTCACCGGGCCCGGGCCCTCAGCGAATTCTCACCGGGCGGCGTGCGCGCCGCCCGTCATCGAAGCAATCCATGGATGTGATCGTCATCGGCGGCGGGATCAGCGGCGTCGCCACCGCCTACCAGCTGCGCGCGGCCGGCCATCGCGTGTGCGTGGTCGAACGCCACGCGACCGTCGCGCAAGGCGCGACCTACGGCGACGGCGGCGCGCTGCTGCCGAGCCCCCTCGACGTCTGGTTCGGCCCGACTTTCATGCGCCAGCGCCAGCCGCGCGACAGCGGCATCGTCTACAAACCGGGCTTGAACGGCGGCGTGCGCCGCTTCGTCAAGCAGCTCGGCGCGCTGCGCGAGCCCGACGCGTTCGCCGCGCAGTACGCGCGGCTGCGCCCGCTGATCGACGTGTCGCGCGACACGCTCGCCGATATCGAGGCGCGCCTGGAACTCGAATTCGAGCAGAAGCCGGGCATCCTGCACGTCGTGCGCGATCCGCGCGACTGGGACGCGCTGCAACCCGCGCTCGACCTGCTGCGCACGCTCGATCAGCCGTACCGCACGCTCACCGCCGACGAATGCACGGCGCTGGAACCGTCGGTGCCGGCCGAACCCGGCTTTGCGGGCGGCGTGCTGCTCGAAACCGAGCGCACCGGCAACTGCCCGCTGTTCGCGAAACTGGTCAAGCAGACGCTCGACGAACACGGCGTGCAGTTCCGCTTCGGCGCGGACGTCGCCGCGATCCGCGTCGACAACGGCCGCGCCGCGGTCGAACTCGTGCCGCCGGGCAATGGAAACCCGGCGAAGGCGCGCGAGGTCGACGTGATGTCCGCCGACGCGATCGTGGTCGCGGCCGGCGCCGGCAGCCTTGCGCTGCTCGAACGGCTCGGCTGGCGCCTGCCGCTGCACCCGGTGCGCGTCCACACGCTCACCGCGCCGGTTGCATACGAAGAGCATGCGCCACACCTGAGCGTCGTCGATTCGATCAAGCGGATCTCGATCACGCGCACCCATCAGCGGCTGCGCATCGGCGGCGGCGCCGTGCTGCAGAGTCTCGCCGATACCGCGAAGCCGCTCGCCGAGCCGCTGTCCGAGGCCGCGCTCGCGCTGCTGGGCCAGGCCGTCCACGATTGGGTACCCGGCGCGGCGCGGATTTCGGCCGCCCTGTCGTGGCAAGGCATGCAACTGCTGTCGCCGGACGGCCTGCCCGTCGTGGGTCCGACCCCGCATCCACGCGTGTTCGTCAATTTCGGCCATGGCCCGGCCGGCTGGGGGCTCGCGTGCGGGTCTGCTAAAGTGGTGGCCGACTATCTGGGCGGCAACGTCCAGCACTGGCCCGCCGACACGCTCGCCGCGCTGAGCGCCGGCCGCTTCACGACCTGACCGCCGCGGGCCGTCCCGGGGCGGCATCCCTGCCAGCCGCCACGATCCCGCGATGACCGTTACCCACCCGCTTCCCGATTCCGATCCGATCGCGCTGCTGCGCGTCGCCGACCTGCGCGCGGCCGAAGCCGACGCCACCGCCGCGCTGCCGCCGCACACGCTGATGGGTCGCGCCGGCGCCGCCGCCGCACACTGGCTGTCCGAGCGCATGGCCGGCGACGAACGCGCCGTCTGGTTCGCGGTCGGCCCCGGCAACAACGGCGGCGACGCACTGGTGGCGGCCGCGCAGCTCCAGCAGCTCGGCGTCGCGACGCATGCGTGGATGCCGGTGCCGGTCAAGCCGGACGATGCGCAATGGGCGCTCGGTCTCGCGCGCTCGGCCGGCGTGCCGTTGTCGGCCGCCCCGCCCGCGTCGCTCGACGGCTATGCGTGGGTCGTCGACGGGCTGTTCGGCATCGGTCTCGGCCGCGCGCTCGACGGCGCGTTCGCCGAGCAGGCCGCGCGCATCGCCGCCCATGCGCGCGGCGGCGGCCGCGTGCTCGCGCTCGACGTGCCGAGCGGGCTCGACAGCGACACGGGCCAGATCGTCGGCGCGGGCGTCGCCGTCGCGGCCACCCACACGCTCACCTTCATCGGCGCGAAACCCGGCCTCTACACGGGCGACGGCCGCGACCTCGCCGGCGAGATCCACGTCGCGTCGCTCGACGTCGCGCCGCCGGCCGCGCCGGCCATCGTGCTGAACGCAGTCGCGCGGTTCGCCGCGGCGCTGCCCGTGCGCGCGTTCGCATCCCACAAGGGCACGTACGGCAGCCTCGCGGTGCTCGGCGGCGACACGGGCATGTGCGGCGCGCCGATCCTCGCCGCCCGCGCCGCGCTGTTCGCCGGCGCCGGCAAGGTGCACGTCGGCTTCCTTGGCGCGGGTGCGCCGCCGTACGATCCGCCCTTTCCCGAACTGATGCTGCATCCGGCCGACACCCTCGACCTCGGCGCGATGACCGCGATCGCGGCCGGTTGCGGGCTCGGCACGCGCGAGGCCGCGGCGACGCTCGTGCGCGACGTGCTCGCGCACGACACCGCGACGCTGCTCGATGCCGACGCACTGAATCTCGTCGCGACGCACGCGGACCTCGCGGCCGCGGTCGCCACGCGCGGCGCGCGCGGCAATCCATGCGTGCTGACGCCGCATCCGCTCGAAGCCGCACGCCTGCTCGGCAGCGACACCGCCGCCGTGCAGCGCGATCGCGTCGCGGCCGCACAGGCGCTCGCCGCCCGTTACGCGGCCATCGCCGTGCTGAAAGGCTCGGGTACGGTGATTGCGGCGCCCGACGGCCGCGTGACGATCAACCCGACCGGCAACGCGGCGCTCGCCACCGGCGGCACCGGCGACGTGCTCGGCGGCCTGATCGGCGCGCTGCTCGCGCAGCGGGTCGCGCCGTACGAGGCCGCGCTGGCCGGCGTCTACCTGCACGGCCTCGCGGCCGACACGCTGACCGCGAACGGCACCGGCCCGGCCGGGCTGACCGCGGGCGAGCTCGCGCCGATGGTGCGCACGCTGATCAATCGCCTTTTTTATCCGTCGCCGCGCGCCGACACGTAACGCCGCTATACTGACTGCCCCGCCGCACGGCGGGCCTTCTCGTCCGCCGGCTTTCCGATCCCGATGAGCCGGCGCGGCATTCCTCCCGATTCACGCTTCACTCGAACCGCCATGACGCTGAAATCGCTCCCCGCCTGGACTGCCCTTCAATCCCACTTCGAACAGATCCGCCACGCGCGGCTGCGCGACTGGTTCGCGCCGGAAAACGACCGCGCGCCCACCCGCGCCGAGCGCTTCACGATTGCCGGCGGCGGTCTCGCGGCCGATTTCTCGAAGAACCGTATCGACGACGAAACGGTACGTCTGCTGGTGCAGCTCGCGCGCGACGCGGGCGTCGAAGCGCGCCGCGACGCGATGTTCGCGGGCGAGATCGTCAACCCGACCGAAGGCCGCGCCGCACTCCACACCGCGCTGCGCGCGACCGACCCGCAGGCGCCGTTTCACGCGCAGGTGAGCGCCGAGCGCGCGAAGATGGCGACGTTCGCGCGCGCCGTGCGCGGCGGCACGTGGACGGGCTATACGGGCAAGCGCATTCGCCACGTGATCAATATCGGCATCGGCGGCTCCGATCTCGGGCCGAAGATGGTCGTGCATGCGCTGCACCACGTCGCGACGCCCGAGATCTCGACCCACTTCGTGTCGAACGTCGACGGCGCCGATCTCGCGCGCGTGCTTGAACAGGTCGATCCCGAGGAAACGCTCGCGATCATCGTGTCGAAAACGTTTACGACGCTCGAGACGATGACCAACGCACGCTCGCTGCGCGACTGGTTCGTCGCGCGCGGCTGCCCCGAGGACGCGCTCGCGAAACACTTCGTCGGCGTGTCGGCGAACCCGACCGAAGTCGTGAAGTTCGGCATCGCCGCGGACAACGTGTTCGAAATGTGGGACTGGGTCGGCGGCCGCTATTCGCTGTGGTCGGCGGTCGGCCTGTCGATCATGATCGCGGTCGGCCCCGAACGGTTCGACGAGCTGCTGGCCGGCGCGAACGACATGGACCGCCACTTCCGCGAAGCGCCGCTCGAGCGCAACCTGCCGGTGTTGCTCGGCCTGATCGGCATCTGGTACCGGAATTTCTTCGGCTCGCAGAGCTATCTCGTCGCGCCGTATTCGGAAGCGCTGCACTACCTGCCGTCGTACCTGCAGCAGCTCGAAATGGAGAGCAACGGCAAATCCGCGCGCCTGGACGGCACCTTCGTCGACTACCCGACGTCGGCCGTCACGTGGGGCGAGCCGGGCACCAACGGCCAGCATGCATTCTTCCAGATGCTGCACCAGGGGCCGACGATCGTGCCGATCGATTTCATCGCGGTGCTGACGCCCGAGCATCCGCTGGCGAGCCATCATCCGAAACTGCTCGCGAACTGCTTCGCGCAGAGCGAGGCGCTGATGCTCGGCCGCACGCTCGAAGAAGCGCGCAAGGTGGCCGGGCCCGGCAAGGAAGCGCTCGCGCCGCACCTGACGTTCCCCGGCAACCGCCCGACCACGACGCTGCTCGTCGATGCGCTGACGCCGCGCACGCTCGGCGCGCTGATCGCGCTTTACGAGCACAAGGTGCTCGTGCAGGCGACGGTGTGGGACATCAATCCGTTCGACCAGTGGGGCGTCGAGCTCGGCAAGATTCTCGGCAAGGTCGTCGAAGCCGACCTGTCGGCCGAATCGGTCGATCCGGCGAAGCACGACTCGTCGACCACGGCGCTGATCGAGCGCGCCCGCGCGGCGTTCAAGCGTTGAAGAAGGACTGACGCGACGGCGTCGCACCCGTGCCGGCCGCGCAATTCACCATGCGCGGCCGGCACGACATTCACGCGTCACGCGGAGCTGTTGTATGCGGCGCGACGATGCGCCCGGCGTCGATGGTGACTGTCGTCGCGCAGCGGCGCGCGAGTTCGGTATCGTGCGTGACGAGCACGAGCGTCGCGCCATGCGTGTGGTTCAGCTCGAACATCAGGTCGATGACCGCGTGCCCCGTTGCGGCGTCGAGGCTGCCGGTCGGCTCGTCGGCGAACAGGATCGCCGGGCGCGTGACGAACGCGCGGGCGAGCGCGACGCGCTGCTGTTCGCCGCCCGACAGCAGCTTCGGATAATGCGCGGTGCGTTCGCCGAGACCGACCTGCACGAGCAGCGCGCGGGCGCGGTCGGCCGCGTCGCGCGCGCTGATGCCGCCCTGCAGTTCGAGCGGCAGCATCACGTTCTCGAGCGCCGTCAGGTGCGGCATCAACTGGAACGACTGGAACACGAATCCGACCGCGCCGTTGCGCAGCGCCGCGCGTTCGTCCTCGTCGAGCGGGTCGAGCGCGCGGCCGAGCAGGCGAACCGTGCCGCTCGTCGCGCTGTCCAACCCCGCAAGCAGGCCGAGCAGCGTCGATTTGCCCGAGCCCGACGCGCCGACGATCGCGAGGCTGCTGCCCGGCTGCACGGCGAGCGTGATGCCGTCGAGGATCGTCAGCTCGCCCGTTGCATCGGCAACCCGCTTGCACACGTCATGGACTTCGATGATCGGATCGGTAATCTTGAACATGGACACGACATTTCGCTGGAAAAGACGCGCGACGGCCGCCGCGCTGCTGGGCACGCTGCTGGCCGTCACCGTACCCGCACGCGCCGCGACGGCGCCGGCATCGAGCCCGCCCGTGATCGTCGTGCTCGGCGACAGCCTGTCGGCCGAATACGGATTACCGCGCGACACTGGCTGGGTGGCGCTGCTGCGGCAACGGCTCACCACCGAGCGAATCGATTATAGCGTCGCGAACGCCAGCGTCAGCGGCGACACCACGAGCGGCGGCCGTGCGCGGCTGCCGGCGGTGCTGCAGCGGCTCAAGCCGTCGATCGTCGTCGTCGAACTCGGTTCGAACGATGCGCTGCGCGGCGTGCCGCTCGCGACGACCGAGCAGAACCTGCGCGACATCATCGCCGGCGCACGGCGTGCACAGGCGAAGGTCGTGCTGGTCGGCATGTACGTGCCGCCCAATTACGGCCCCGACTACACGCAGAAGTTCCACGCGCTCTATACTCGGCTGTCGAAGGACCTCGGCGTGCCGCTCGTGCCATTCCTGCTGGCCGGCATCGAGAACAAGCCCGAGATGTTCCAGGCCGACCAGATGCATCCCGCGCAGCAGGCCCAGGGCATTCTGCTCGACAACGTGTGGCCGACATTGAAGCCGTTGCTCGGCAAGCCGCGCGGCTGACCGCAGCCGACGCACCGGAAAATGAAAAGCCCCGCTTCGAGCGGGGCTTTTCGATGGTTGCGGGCGAAACGACGCTCAGTTGTCGCCGTCCTGCTGCTGGCTGGCCGTCGTGCTGCCGTACAGCTTCACCTTCGAGCGATCGCGCAGCGCGGCGAGATACGCCTCGCCTTCGCTTTGCGCGTCGACCTGGGCCATCTGCTGCTGCGCGGCCGCCAGTTGCTGCGGATCGACCGCCGAACCCGGAATGACCGCGTTCACGCGATAGATCGCATAGCCGTCCGCGCCGAGGTCGACACCGACGTAAGCCGGCAGCGTCTTCGCATCGACCTTGTAGACGGCGCTCAGCGCAGCCGGCGTCAGGCCCTGCGACTGCGTGCGCGACACCTTCTGCGCGGCCGTAAAGCCGTCCGTCGACTTCGACTTCTGCAGTTCGGCCAGCTTCGCCGCACCGTCCTTCTTCGCGAGTTCCGCGGCCTGCTCGGCGATGACCTTCTGGCGCACGACATCCTTGATCGCGTCGAGCGCGGGCACCGCGGCCGGCTTGTGCTCGGTCACGCGCGCCGAGATCAGCGTGTTGTTGCCGACGTCGATCGCCTGCGTGTTGTTCTGGTTCTTCACCGCGTCGTTCGCGAACACGGCGGCCAGGAACTTCGGATTGTTCAACGGGCTCGTCGGCGGCAGTTGCGGATTCGGCGTCGGCGTGACCGTGGCCGTCTGGATCGTCAGCTTGTACTTGTCCGCGGCCGGCTGCAGCGTCTTCGCCTTTTCATAGACGGTCGACGTGAAGCCTTCCGCGTTCTCCGAGAACGCCTTCGATGCGTACTGCTGCTTCAGGTCGACCGCGATTTGGTCCTTCACTTCCGCGAACGGCTTGACGACGGCCGGCTTCACTTCGGTCGCCTTCAGGATGTGGAAACCGAGATCCGACTGCACGATACCGCTGACCTCGCCCTGCTTCAGCGAGAACGCGGCATCGTCGAACGCCTTGCCGCCCGCGGTCGAACCGCGCGTGATGAAGCCGAGGTCGCCGCCCTTCGCCGCCGACGGCGCGTCCTGCGAGTTCTTCTGCGCGATCTGCGCGAACTGGTCCGGATGCGCCTTCACGTCGGCGAGCAGTTGCTCGGCCTTCGCCTTCGCGGCTGCCTTGTCGGCCGCGCTCGCGTTGCCCGGCGCGGCGATGAAGATGTGGCTCACGCGCACCTGCGCTTCGGTACGGAAGTGCGTCGGGTTGTCGTCGTAGAACTTCTTGATGTCCGCCTCGGTCGGCTGCGCGCTCGCGGCCGCCGCTGCCGGCGAATAGACGAGGTACTGGATCGTCGCGGTTTCCGGCGTCGCGAAGCTCTGCTTGTGCGCGTCGTAGTACGCGGCGAGCTGCGCGTCGGTCGGCTGGACCTTCGCTGCGAAGTCGCTCGTCTTCAGCACGAGCGCCTGCACTTCGCGCTGTTGCGCGGCGAGTTCGGACAGGCGTTGCGCGAGGCTCTTCGGCGTGAACGCGCTCGACACGATGCTTGCGGGAATCTGCTGCAGCGCGAGGCTGTAGCGCACGCGCTCCTGGTACTGCTCGGGCGTCATCCCCTGGAACGACAGCAGTTGCGCATAGCGTTCGACGTCGATCGTGCCGTCGGGCTTCTTCAGCGACGCGATCATCGGGTCGCTCATCAGCGCGTCGCGCACGGCGTTGTCGGAGGCGGTCAGGTGCAGACGTTGCGTCTCGTCGGCCAGCACGCGTTGCTGGATCAGGCCGTCGAGCACCTGCTTGCGATGCTCGGGCGTATCGAACATCTTGATGTCGAACTGCCCGCCGAGCGCCTGGCGCGCCTGGTCGATCTGCTGGCGGAACGCGCCGTCGAATTCGACCCGCGTGATCTTGTGTCCGTTGACCGCCGCAACGTTCGCACTGTCGTCGAAGAAGCCGCGGAAGCCTTGGATCCCGACGAAACCCAGCCCCGGCAACACGATCAGGAGCAGGAGCGCCATCATCAGGCGCTGGTGATTACGGAAGAAATCGAGCATGCGTGACGGGAAAATTGGACAAAACGTCCGATATTACAACATACGGGGTGGGACGAGATAAAACGCAGGCGGCTTCCTCCACTCCGCAATCACGCGCCCGCCAGCGGGCGCAAAACCACAACGCACAAACAACAATGCCCGCACAAGGCGGGCATTGTTGTTTGCTTGGCGGAGCGGACGGGACTCGCCTACATCCCGCAGGCCGCGGCTGCGCTTGCAAGCGCAGCCCTTCGAGTCCCGCCGGAAGCCGCGCAGGCGGCTTCCTCCACTCCGCAGTCACGCGCACGCAAGCGGGCGCAAAACCACAACGCACAAACAACAATGCCCGCACAAGGCGGGCATTGTTGTTTGTTTGGCGGAGCGGACGGGACTCGAACCCGCGACCCCCGGCGTGACAGGCCGGTATTCTAACCGACTGAACTACCGCTCCTTGGTCTGGCTGAATCGTGAAACTGGTGGGTGCTGAGGGGTTCGAACCCCCGACCTACGCCTTGTAAGGGCGCCGCTCTACCAGCTGAGCTAAGCACCCGTTTCCGATTCGTTCCGACTGCGATCTGCGTTTCCGCATCAACAATCAGCGAGCCCGCAAGTTTAATTCATCCCCGATCATTTTGCCAAGCCCGTGCGTGAATTTTTTTAACGCCCGCGCTCGCACGATGCCGACGCGCATAAAAAACCCGCGGGCATCGCCGCGGGTTTCGTGAACAACCGTCAACAACGACGGTCGTCAGGGTCTCAGTGCTTGACGACTTCCGTCGAGCCGGCATCCTTCGCCGCCTCGCCGACCGGCGCCGCTGCCTTCGCTTCTTCTTCCGGCGGCAGCGGAGTCGGCGAACGCTCGAGCGCGAGCTCCAGCACCTTGTCGATCCAGCGGACCGGCACGATCTCGATCGCGTTCTTCACGTTGTCCGGAATGTCCGCGAGATCCTTCACGTTCTCTTCCGGAATCAGCACGAGCTTGATGCCGCCGCGATGCGCCGCCAGCAGCTTCTCCTTCAGCCCGCCGATCGGCAGCACTTCGCCACGCAGCGTGATTTCGCCCGTCATCGCGACGTCGGCCCGCACGGGAATACCCGTCAGCACCGACACCAGCGCGGTCGTCATCGCACCGCCGGCGGACGGACCGTCCTTCGGCGTCGCGCCTTCCGGCACGTGGATGTGGATGTCCTGCTTCTCGAACGCTTCGTCCTTGATGCCGAGACGCCGCGAACGCGAGCGCACGACCGAACGCGCAGCCTCGACCGACTCCTTCATCACGTCGCCGAGCGAGCCCGTACGAATCACGTTGCCCTTGCCCGGCATCACCGCGGCTTCGATCGTCAGCAGGTCGCCGCCGACTTCCGTCCACGCGAGGCCCGTCACCTGACCGACCTGGTTTTCCTTCGCCGCGAGGCCGAAGTCGTACTTGCGCACGCCGAGGAACGTGTCGAGGTTCTCGCCATCGACCTTGATCGCACCCGATGCCTTCTTCAGCAACAGCATCTTCACGACCTTGCGGCAGATCTTCGACACTTCCCGCTCGAGCGAACGCACACCGGCTTCGCGCGTGTAGTAGCGGATGATGTCGCGGATCGCCTGTTCGGTGACCTCGACCTCGCCGTCCTTCAGCCCGTTGTTCTTCTTCTGCTTCGGCAGCAGGTAACGCTGGGCGATGCTGACCTTCTCGTCTTCCGTGTAGCCCGACAGACGGATCACTTCCATCCGGTCGAGCAGCGGCGGCGGGATGTTCAGCGAGTTCGACGTCGCGACGAACATCACGTCCGACAGATCGAAATCGACTTCGATGTAGTGGTCGGCGAACGTGTGGTTCTGTTCCGGATCGAGCACTTCGAGCAGCGCCGACGACGGATCGCCGCGGAAATCCATGCCCATCTTGTCGACTTCGTCGAGCAGGAAGAGCGGATTGCGCACGCCGACCTTCGCGAGGCTTTGCAGGATCTTGCCCGGCATCGAGCCGATGTACGTGCGGCGGTGGCCGCGGATCTCGGCTTCGTCACGCACGCCGCCGAGCGCCATCCGGACGAACTTGCGGTTCGTCGCACGGGCGATCGACTGGCCGAGCGAGGTCTTGCCGACGCCCGGGGGCCCGACGAGGCACAGGATCGGCGCCTTCACCTTGTCCACGCGCTGTTGCACCGCGAGATACTCGAGGATCCGTTCCTTGACCTTCTCGAGGCCGAAGTGATCCTCGTCGAGTACCTGCTCGGCGTTCGACAGGTCGTTGTTGACCTTGCTCTTCTTGCGCCACGGCAGGCCGATCAGCGTGTCGATGTAGTTGCGCACGACGGTCGCTTCCGCCGACATCGGCGACATCAGCTTCAGCTTCTTCAGCTCGGCGTCGGCCTTCTTCTTGGCTTCCTTCGGCATGCGCGCGGCGTTGATGCGCTTCTCGAGTTCCTCGAGATCCGCGCCCTCCTCGCCCTCGCCCAGCTCCTTCTGGATCGCCTTGACCTGTTCGTTCAGGTAGTACTCGCGCTGGCTCTTTTCCATCTGGCGCTTCACGCGCCCACGGATGCGCTTTTCGACCTGCAGGATGTCGATCTCGGCTTCGAGCTGCGCGAGCAGATGCTCGAGGCGCTCGATGACCGGGAACATCTCGAGGATGTGCTGCTTCTGGTCGAGCTTGAGCGGCAGGCGCTCGGCGATCATGTCGGCGAGACGGCCTGCTTCGTCGATACCCGACAGCGACGTGAGGATCTCCGGCGGGATCTTCTTGTTCAGCTTCACGTACTGGTCGAACTGCGACACGATCGCGCGGCGCAGCGCTTCCGTTTCCGCGCTGTCGGCGTGATCGGGCTCGAGCGGCATCACGTCGCAGGAGAATTGCGTCTCCTGTTCCTCGATGGACAACGCCTTCGCGCGCTGCAGGCCTTCGACGAGCACCTTCACGGTGCCGTCCGGCAGCTTCAGCATCTGCAGAATGTTGGCGATACAACCGACCTCGTACATGTCCTTTTCGGTCGGTTCATCCTTGGCCGCGGTTTTCTGGGCGACGAGCATGATGTGCTTGCCGCCTTCCATCGCTGCTTCGAGGGCCTTGATCGATTTCGGCCGGCCCACGAAGAGCGGAATGACCATGTGCGGGAAAACGACGACATCCCGCAGCGGCAGCAGCGGGAGCGTGATGCGTTCCGGCGGGAGAAGTTGGGTGCCTGACATTTCATTTCCCCATGAGTGGAATCAATTGTTCGGTAATTGAGGCCGCCACAACGAATTGCAAGCCTTCAAGTGCGGGAAATATTCGGTAAGAAAGTAACCACCGCGTGTCGAGTCAGAGTTACCCACAAGATAAACGAAAAAAAGCCGCCCACGGACTCATGAACGGCCTTTTTCGATGAACATCGTCGGCAAGCCGGTCAGTTCGAACCCGCCACCTTCGGCGTGTCCTCGTAGATCAGCAAGGGCTTGCCGTCCCCATCGATGACGTTCTCGTCGATGATGACCTTGCTGACCCCTTTCATCGTCGGCAGCTCGTACATCACGTCGAGCAACGCCTGTTCGATGATCGAACGCAAACCGCGCGCGCCGGTCTTGCGGCGGATCGCCTTGCGGGCGACTGCCTGCAACGCGCCCGGCCGGATTTCCAGCTCGACGCGCTCCATTGCGAACAGCTTGTGATACTGCTTGACGAGCGCATTCTTCGGCTCGACCAGGATCTTCATCAGCGCGGCTTCGTCGAGCTTGCCGAGCGTCGCGACCACCGGCAGGCGGCCGATCAATTCGGGGATCAGACCGAATTTGATCAGGTCTTCCGGTTCCGTTTCGCGCAGCACCTCGCCCGCGTCGCGTTCCTGCTTGCTCTTGACCGTCGCGCCGAAGCCGATGCCGGTTTTCTCGGTACGATCGGTGATCACCTTTTCGAGACCGTCGAACGCGCCGCCGCAGATGAACAGGATGTTGGTCGTGTCGACCTGGATGAAATCCTGGTTCGGGTGCTTGCGGCCGCCCTGCGGCGGCACCGACGCCATCGTGCCCTCGACGAGCTTCAGCAGCGCCTGCTGGACGCCCTCGCCCGACACGTCGCGCGTGATGGACGGGTTGTCCGACTTGCGGCTGATCTTGTCGATTTCGTCGATGTAGACGATCCCGCGCTGGGCCTTGTCGACCTCGTAGTTGCAATTCTGCAACAGCTTCTGGATGATGTTCTCGACGTCCTCGCCGACGTAGCCGGCTTCGGTCAGCGTCGTCGCGTCGGCGATCACGAACGGCACGTTGAGCAACCGCGCGAGCGTCTGCGCGAGCAGCGTCTTGCCGGAGCCCGTCGGGCCGATCAGCAGGATGTTGCTCTTCGACAGCTCGACGTCGTCCTTCTTGTCGAGGTGCTTCAGGCGCTTGTAGTGGTTGTACACGGCCACCGCGAGGATTTTCTTCGCGCGCTCCTGGCCGATCACGTACTGATCGAGGATGTCGCGAATTTCCTGCGGGCTCGGCAGATCCGACCGGGACAGGCTGGCCTCGACGCCGGCGGCAGCCGCCTCGTCGCGAATGATTTCGTTGCAGAGGTCGATACATTCATCGCAGATGAACACCGACGGGCCCGCAATGAGTTTTTTCACCTCATGCTGGCTCTTTCCGCAAAACGAGCAATACAACAGCTTTTCGCTGTTCGAACCTTTTTTGTCCGCCATGAATGTAGAGCCTCCGGACAGGTAGATGACATGATACGCCGATTGCTCCGGACGCCGCGCCTAGGGCGCGACCGGAGCCGGCTGGATGCGCTTGCCGCAGATGCTCAGGGCACTCGGGACGTTCGAGGGCGCCGGCCCGAATCGGGGCGGCACCCCGTTTAAGCTCACGGGCGCTTCAGCAGCACCTGATCGATCAGCCCGTACGCCTTCGCGTCCTCGCTCGACATGAAGTTATCACGGTCGGTGTCGCGCGCGATGCGCTCGACGTCCTGGCCCGTGTGCTGCGCGAGCAGGTTGTTCAACCGCTCCTTCAGGTAGAGGATCTCGCGTGCCTGGATCTCGATGTCGGATGCCTGGCCGCGCGCGCCGCCGAGCGGCTGGTGAATCATCACGCGCGAATTCGGCAGCGCGAAGCGCTTGCCCTTCGCACCCGACGCGAGCAGGAACGCGCACATGCTGGCCGCGAGGCCCATGCACAGGGTCGACACGTCCGGCTTGATGAACTGCATCGTGTCGTAGATCGCCATGCCGGCCGACACCGAGCCGCCCGGGCTGTTGATGTAGAGGCTGATGTCCTTGTCGGGATTCTCGCTCTCGAGGAACAGCAATTGCGCGACCACGAGGTTGGCGGTCTGGTCGTTCACTTCGCCGACCATGAACACCAGGCGCTCCTTCAGGAGACGCGAATAGATATCGTACGAACGCTCGCCGCGGCCGCTCGTTTCGACGACGATCGGCACCAGCCCCAGCGCTTGCGCCTCGAAACCCTGCGGCGCGTTCGAAGCAAGCATGTCCAGCAATTCAGCGCGAGTGATCATTCAATGAACCTTGTTCGATTGGAAAATTGAACGGAAGGAAGCCGCCCGCTCAATCGCCATATTAATGGCAACCGTGCGCTTGACGTAAAAACGGCGTGCGGGCCGTCGCTCCGACAGCCGGCACGCCGCAAGAGCGACAGTTACGCTTGCGCCGATGCGCTCGCGAGTGCCTCGAAGCTCACTTCCTTGTCCGTCACCTTTGCCTTGCCCAGCACGAAGTCGACGACGTTGCTTTCAACGACGAACGCTTCCATCTCGGCGAGGCGCTGCTGGTTGGAATAATACCAGCGGACCACTTCCTTCGGGTCTTCGTAGCTCTTCGCGAACTCGTCGACTTCCGCGCGGATCTGCTCCGGCTTCGCTTCGAGGCCGTTCGCCTTCACCAGCTCGGCCAGCACGAGGCCCAGCTTCACGCGGCGCTCGGCCTGCTCGGCGAACATTTCGGCCGGGATCGGTGCGTCCTTCGCGTTCGGCACGCCGCGCTGCGCCAGATCCTGGCGAGCCATTTCGACGAGACGTTGCTGGTCCTGCTCGATCAGCGCCTTCGGCACGTCGAGTTCGGAAATCTTCAGCAGCGCGTCCATCACCTGGTTCTTGACGATCGACTGCGTGCGGCGCTTCGCTTCGCGCTCGAGGTTTTCCTTGATCTCGGCGCGCATCTTCGTGAGATCGCCGTCTTCGATGCCGAGCGACTTCGCGAATTCCGCGTCGATTTCCGGCAGGTGCGGCCATTCGATCTTCTTCATCGTGACCGTGAACTGCGCCGTTTTACCGGCGACGTCCTTGCCGTGGTAGTCGTCCGGGAACTTGAGGTCGAACGTACGCTGTTCGCCGACCTTCAGGCCGAGCGCCGCCGTTTCGAATTCCGGCAGCATGCGGCCTTCGCCGAGCACGAACGGGAAATCTTCGGCCGTGCCGCCCTGGAACGCGACGTCGTCGATCTTGCCGACGAAGTCGACCGTCACGCGGTCGCCGTTCTTCGCCGCGGTGTCCGCGCCGCCGTCGCCGTGCTCGCCGGCTTCGCCGCGTGCGTGGTAGTGCACGCGCTGCTTGCGCAGGATGTCCAGCGTGCGGTCGATTTCGGCGTCGCCGATCGTCGTGGTCGAGCGCTCGACTTCAGCCGTCGCCAGATCGCCGATCTTCACTTCCGGGTAGACCTCGAACGTCGCGTCGAACGCGTATGCGTCCTCGGCCTGCTCCTGCTTCGGCTCGAAGCTCGGCTGGCCGGCGACGCGCAGGTTTTCCGCGCGGCTGATCGTGAAGAATTCCTGGCCGATCTTGTCGCTCAGCACTTCCGCCTCGACCTGACCCGCGTACTGTTGCGCGACCATCTTCAGCGGCACCTTGCCCGGGCGGAAACCCGGCATGCGCACGTTCTTCGCGAGTTTCTGGATGCGGGCGTCGATTTCCTTCTGCACGGTGTCTTTCGGCAAAGAAATCGTCACACGGCGTTCAAGCTTGCCGAGGTTCTCAACAACGTTAGCCATGGCTTCAATCGTCCTAAAATTATTCGAGCGAATCGGGTTTTCCTTGCCGTGCCTGCCTGCGGCGCGAGGTGCGCACACTCACACGCCGCGCCGGGGCGCCACGCCATCCCTGCACGCGCCGGATGGCTAGCGCAAGCGGCTCGGAGCACGGCTTTGGCCGGAAGAATCGACTATTCTAGCAAACAATTTTCCTCATACCGCCAGATCGGCGCGACACAGGTTGTCCCGGCCCTGTCGGCGGCCCGTCGCACGCCCCTGCACGCGGATCGTCGCTATGCCGAACGGCGTATCCTCCCCGGCCCCGCCATCCTGTAAGCTCCGATAACGTGCGGGCCACCGTCGTGGCCCGACCTTCATACCAATCACGCCTTTCGGAGACACCATGCCGCACCGCCCGTCCGCGCCTGTCGTCGTCATCGCGCCCGATTCGTTCAAAGGCTCGCTTTCCGCCGAGCAGGTCGCGGACGCGATCGCCACCGGCATTCGCCGCGCCCGGCCCGACGCCGTCGTGCGCTGCTGCCCGATGGCCGACGGCGGCGAAGGCACGCTCGACGCGATGCTGGCGGGCGGCGGTACGCGGCGCACGCTGCGGGTGGCCGGCGCGTCGCTCGCGGCGCGCGATGCGGCGGTCGGCGTGATCGACGCGCGCACCGCGATCGTCGAGACGGCCGAGATCGTCGGCATCACCGACCCGGTCGGCATGAGCGTGCCGGTCGATGCGCGCAGCACGCGCGGGATGGGCGAAGCGATCCGCCTGCTGCTCGACGAAGGCGTGCGCCGCTTCTTCGTCGCGCTCGGCGGCAGCAGCACCAACGACGCGGGCGCGGGGCTTCTCGCGGGCCTTGGCCTGCAGTGCCTCGACGCGAGCGGCCAGCCGGTCGAGCCGGTGCCGTCGCGGCTCGCCGACGTCGCGCGCATCGACGCGTCGGGGCTCGATCCGCGGCTGAAGGAAACCGAATTCATCGGCATGTCCGACGTCGACAACCCGCTGACGGGCGCGCATGGCGCCACCGCGGTGTTCGGTCCGCAAAAGGGCGTGACGGCAACGCAGGTCGCGACCCTCGATGCCGCCCTTGCCCGCTTCGCCGATCTGCTCGAGGCCGCGCTCGACCGCCGCGGCCGCGATCTGCCGGGCGCGGGCGCCGCGGGCGGCCTCGGTTTCGCGCTGCACATGCTCGGCGCACGCTTCGAGGCAGGCGCCGAAGTGGTCGCGCGCCAGGTCGGGCTCGACGCCGCACTGGCCGGCGCCGACTGGCTGATCACCGGCGAAGGCCGCTCCGACGTGCAGACGCTGCACGGCAAGGCGCCGTTCATCGCGTGCCGGCACGCGCGGGCCGCCGGCGTCCCGGCGTCGCTGCTGTCGGGCGCGGTCGATCCGGCCGCGCTGCCGCGCCTGTCCGAGCATTTCTCCGGCTGCTTCTCGCCGGCTCCCGGGCCGATCACGCTCGACGTCGCGATCCGCGATGCGGCAAATCTGCTCGCGAACGAAGCAGAACAGTTGACACGGCTGAAGTACGGCGCACACTGACCGTTGACCCGAGCGCGCGATACAGGAACAATCGGGCCCGCCCTTTTTCTTCAGGATTCGACATGAAAGGCCGTCAAGCCGGGCTCGATCAGTTTCTGACCTATCGCCTCCATGTGCTCACGAAGCACTCCGACCGCGGAATCGGCGAGGTGTACCGGCACAAGCTCGACATTTCGCTGCCCGAGGCGCGCGTGATCGCCGCCGTCGGCGCGTTCGGTCCGTTCTCGATCATGGATCTCGCACGCCACACCAATCTCGACAAGAGCCAGGCGAGCCGCGCGGCCGAAGCGCTGCTGCGCCAGGGGCTGCTCGAGCGCGGCGCGAGCGAGGAGGACGGCCGGATCGTGCTGATCGCGCTGACTGCCGACGGCCGCGCGCTGTATCGCAAGATCATGCCGATCGTGCGCAAGTGGAACGACGGCTTGCTCGCATGCCTGTCCGACAGCGAACGTCAGACGTTCGAGCGGCTGCTCGACAAGGTCGTCGCGCACGCGACCGAGCGCGACGACTGAGCGTCGCGTCGGCCCCGGCATCGCCGGACGGCCGCTTGCCGCGGGCCGCATTGATCCGATGAATCAGACTGGCCGCGCGGGTCGCGTCACACGCGATCCGGGCGGCCGGTTTTGCATCATGCGGCGATCTCGCACGAAGCGCGCGTTGCCGGCAGCCGCGCATTCGCGCCGGCCTGGCGCACACTACAACCCGCTGTTCGTTGCGCGCTGACGCAACAATCCGAGCACTGCGTCGCAGTACGGGGTCGGCACGCCAAGCTTGCGGCCGAGTTCCGGAAACACGCCGAGAATCGGCCCGATCTCGAGCGGGCGCCCCGCTTCGAAATCCTGCAGCATCGACGTCTTGAACGCGCCGAGCTTGCGCGTGACCGCGATCCGCTCGGGACCGCTCATCCCGGTGGACAGGCCGAGCTTCGCGCCGATCGCGGCCGCCGCCTCCATCATCCGCAACGCCAGATCCTGCGTGAACGGATCATCGAGCAACTGCTCGGCCGTTGAACCGGTCAACGCGCTCAGCGGGTTCATGTTCATGTTGCCCCAGAGCTTCGTCCAGATCTCGGTCCGGATCGCGGGCGTCGACTCGACGTCGAAACCGCCGGCCGAGAGTGCCGCGGCGAACCGCGCCGTGGGCACGTCGAGCCGCGGATCGGGCGTGCCGACGATCAGCCGGTTGCCGCGCCCGCGCCGCACGACGCCCGGCGCGTCGGTACTCGACGACAGGTGCACGACGCAGCCGATCGCCCGCGCGGGCGGCAATGCCGCCGACACCGCACCGGCCGGATCGACCGCCTCGAGCGGCACGCCGTCGAGCGCTCCTTCGAGCCCGTGCGTGAACCACCACGGCAACCCGTTCATCGCCGCGACGATCACGGTGTCGGGCCCGACCAGCGGCGCAATGCGCGCGGCCAGCGCCGGCAGCGCCTGCGCCTTCAGCGCGATCACGACGTAGTCCTGCACGCCGAGCGCGGCCGCATCGTCGCTTGCCCGCACCGGCACCGACGACGTTGCGCCCGCCTCGTCGATCACGCGCACGCCATGCGTATTCAGCACATCGAGCGTCGCGCCGCGTGCGTACGCGCTCACGGTCATGCCGGCTCTGGACAACGCGGCCGCGAGCAATCCGCCGATCGCGCCGACCCCGACCACCGCCGCGCGCACCGACCCTGAATTCGTGTCGTTCATGATGGGATTCCGTCTTCCGAGAGCAGACGAGCATAACGCTCAATAGTTGCGGGCACAACCATTCCGACAACGCCGGGCACTCCCTGCGTCACCCGGTCATGCGTGCATGTCAGCGCGGCATGCCGCCGGCTTCCACCGCCTCGTCGTCGGCCGTACCGCCCGTCGTCGCACCGAGCACGCCGGCGATCTGGCTCTTGTCGTGCATGCCGAGCTTGCGGTACGCGCAGCGCAGGTAGTGGCGCACGGTCGTCGGCGAGATCGCCATCTGCTGCGCGACTTCCTTGTGCGAGCGCCCGGCCCCGTAATAGCGGATCGCCGCGAGTTCGCGCGGGCTGAGCCGGTCGAGCAGCGAGCGCGGCCGTGCCTCGATCTGGAACAACCCGGCGACGGGCACGCATTGGATGCGCAGCGCGTCGCCGACGAACGGCTGGCCCGACTGGCGTCGCAGGTGCGCGACGAGCGCCTCCGGCACGCGCGGGCCCGCCCAGGCCGGCCACTCGGCGCGCAGCACGTCGTCGAAACCGGGGTCGGCATGGTGCAGCACGCCGAAGTTGTCGCACAACGCTCGCGCGGCCGGGGCGACCGTGTCGGCGCGCTCGCGTTCGCGCGTGAGCTGCGCGGCGCGATTGATCGTCAACGCCGCCGCGAGGTGCGGAATGAGTTCCTCGAAACGATGTGCGTCGTTGTCGCCGAACGGCCGATTCAGGCCCTGGCGGTAAATCGACACGAACGTCGTCAGGCCGAAGCGGCGATCGATCGTACAGACGAACATCAGTTGCGCGAGCCCGTACTTCACGCACCAATCGCGAAATCGTGCATCGAGCCCCGGCTCGATGACCGTCAGCCGCACCGCGCGACCGTGCGCGCCGTGCAGCGTGCGGTGCGCGAGCGGATCGCAATCGCGCACACGCTTCCAGTCGGTGAAGAACGCGTGCGGCAACCGGTACAAAAAGCTGTTGTGCATCACGGGGCCGGTCGGCACGTGGGTCGCGACGCCCGTCCACGCGGCGTCGAACGGAATGAGGGCCTGCAGCAGCGAAAAGAACCGGTACTCGAATTCGCCGATGGCGGACTGCGCGGCCACCGCGTACAGGTCGAGCAGCATCAGGCCGAGTTCGCGCTGCGGCGCGTCGCCACGCGTGACGCCGTCGAAATCGGCGCGCCGGGACGGCCGCGTCGGCCACGCGAATTCGTCGAGCACGATGGCGGCCGGCACGTCGCGCAGCGCGTCGAGGTCCTGCCCGATATCCGTCGTGATCCTCACTTTCCGCTCCCCTGCCCGGTCGGGCTGCTGATGTGCGCGACGACACCGGCCGATTATAGCGAGCCGCTTTTTTGGCGGGCCACGGTGCCGGAACGCTCGTCAACCCCATCCATTTGAACGGTGCACCGCGCATTGCTGCTGCGCAGCACCGCGCGCGCCGGCATCGCACGGCGTTCATGCGGGGCACCGCGGGTTTTCCGCACCGTTCATCTGGACGACTGTTCGAAGGTTTTCCCGCTACGGACACTGCGTCGCGACGATACCAACGACAAATCGATGCAGCACGGTATGGAGAACCCCACGTGACGACACCCCGCTTCATCCGCATGGCCGCGGCCGCCGCGACGCTCGCCGCATGCGGCGGCGCCGCGCACGCGCAGTCCGCCCTCACGCTGTACGGCGCGCTCGACGCCGGCGTGCAGTACCTGACGCACGCCGACGGACATCACTCGGCCGTGCGATTGCAAAACTACGGCATCCTGCCTTCGCAGATCGGGATCAAGGGCCACGAAGATCTCGGCGGCGGCTGGCGTGCGCTGTTCAAGCTCGAACAGGGCCTCGACCTCAACGATGGCACCGCGACCGTGCCCGGCTATGCGTTCTTTCGCGGCGCATACGTGGGGATCGCGGGGCCGGTCGGCACCGTCACGCTCGGCCGCCAGTTCAGCGTGCTGTTCGACAAGACGCTGTTCTACGACCCGCTCTGGTATGGGTCGTACAGCGGCCAGGGCGTGCTCGTGCCGATGAACGCGAACTTCATCGACCACTCGGTCAAATACCAGTCGCCGACCTTTGCCGGCTTCGACGTCGAGGCGCTCGCCGCGACCTCCGGCGTCGCCGGCAATACGCGCGCCGGCCGCGTGCTCGAGCTCGGCGGCCAGTACACGAGCAACGGCCTGTCGGTCGGCGCGGTGCTGCATCAGGCGCACGGCGACGTATCGGCGGCCGGCGACGCCTCCGCGCGGCGCCGCGAACTGGGCACGCTCGCCGCACGCTATGCGTTCGCCGCGCTGCCGCTCACCGTCCATGCAGGCGTCGAACGCCTGACCGGCGACCTCGACGCGGCGCGCACGATCGTGTGGGGTGGTGCGCGTTACCTGATGTCGAACGGGATTGGCCTGAACGCCGGCGTCTACCACACCGATTCGCGCACGCCGGCGATCGGCCACCCGACGCTGTTCATCGCGAGTACCACGTACGCGCTGTCCAAACGCACCGTCGCCTACGTGAACCTCGGCTATGCGCGCAACGGCGGGCAAAGCTCGCAGACCCTCTACGAATACGACCCGACACCGCTTGCCGGCGCGTCGCAGTTCGGCGCGATGGTCGGCATGTACCACCTGTTCTGATTCCCTCGACGAGATCCCGCCATGAAAATCCTGTCCCCGGATGCCGCCCGCTCGCCCGACGGCCGCGCGTCGACGTTCGCACGCTCGACCCTCGTCGCGCTCGTCGTGTTCGCGGCCATCACGCCGCTGTTGCTGCTCGTCGCGCCCGCCGTCGCCGGCCAGCTCGCGACGCAGCTCGGCTTGACCGCATCGCAGATCGGCACCTACTTCTTCGTCGAACTCGGCGCGTTCAGCCTCGCGACCGTGCCGTCGTACCTGTGGCTCGGCCGGGTCGACGCGCGCCGCGTCGCCGCGTTCGCCATCGCGCTGTTCGGCACGGGCAACCTGCTGACCGCGCTGTGGATGCCCGGTTTTGCCGCGCTGCTCGCGCTGCGCGCCGTCACCGCGCTCGGCGGCGGCTCGCTGATGGTGCTCTGCATGACGAGCGCCGCGACGAGCGGAAACAGCGACCGCGTGTACGGCCTGTGGGTCGTCGGCCAGTTGATCGCGGGCGCGATCGGCCTGTTCGTGCTGCCGCACGTGTTCGCCGCGTTCGGGCTGCGCGCGCTGTACGTCGCGCTCGCCGTGCTCGCGCTGCTCGCGGCGCCGCTGTCGCGCGGGTTTCCGTCGTCGCTCGGCATGCGAACGGCATCCGCGCGCACCGCGCACGGCGACGCGCCCCACACGCCCCGAAGCTTCGTGGTGCTCGCCATCGGCGCGGTGCTGACGTTCTATCTCGCGATCGGCAGCGTATGGACGTTCGCGAGCCGCGCGGCGGCCGAGGCCGGGCTCGATCCGCAGTCGACCGGCAACGTGCTCGCGATCGCGAGCGTGATGGGCATCGCCGGCGCGGCGCTCGCATCGTGCGCGGGCGGCCGGCTCGCGCGGCGCGCGATGCTCGCGGCCGGGTACGCGCTGCTCGCGGCATCGCTCGTCGCGCTCGCCGCGATGCGCCACGGCAGCAGCTACAGCGCGGCGATCTTCGCGTTCAAGTTCGCATGGACCTTCGTGCTGCCGTTCATTCTCGCGACGGTCGCGCAGATCGACACGTCTGGGCGGCTCGTCGCGACGCTCAACTTCGTGATCGGCGCGGGGCTCGCTGCGGGCCCGCTGCTGGCCGGCCTGATGCTCGACGCCGGCGGCACGATGCGCGCGCTGTTCGTGGCCGCGACGGCCGTCGCGATCGTGTCGTTCGCCGCGCTGCGCCACATCGATCGCCGCGCGCGCCCCTCCGTTTCCTCCCAACCGTGACAGGTCAAGCACCCATGAATCGCACTGCCTTCTTCACCGACGAACGCACTTTCTGGCACACCGGCGGCACGCACGCGCTGTTCCTCCCGGTCGGCGGCTGGGTCCAGCCGCCGTCGAGCGCGGGCTACGCGGAATCGCCCGATTCGAAGCGCCGCTTCCTGTCGCTCGTGCAGGCGTCGGGGCTGGCCGCCCGGCTCGACCTGCGCGGCGCGGCACCCGCGACGACGGCCGACCTGCTGCGCATTCACCCGGCGCACTATCTCGACGCGTTCCGCGCGCTGAGCGACGCGAGCGGCGGCGACCTCGGCGATCTCGCGCCATTCGGCAAGGGCAGCTACGAGATCGCCGCGCTGTCGGCCGGCCTCGCGATCGCGGCAGTCGACGCGGTCGTCGGCGAGCGCGCGGCGAATGCGTTCTCGCTGTCGCGTCCGCCCGGCCATCACTGCCTGCGCGACCGCCCGATGGGCTTCTGCCTGCTCGCGAACATCCCGATCGCGATCGAGGCCGCGCGCGCGAAGCACGGCATCGAGCGCGTCGCGGTGATCGACTGGGACGTGCATCACGGCAACGGCACGCAGTCGATCTACTACGACGATCCCGATACGTTGACGATCTCGCTGCACCAGGATCGCTGCTTTCCGCCCGGCTACGGCGGCGCGGAAGACCGAGGCGAAGGCGCGGGCATCGGCGCGAACCTGAACGTGCCGCTGCTCGCGGGCAGCGGCGACGATGCCTACCGGTATGCATTCGATCGGATCGTGCTGCCGGCGCTTGCCCGTTTTCGCCCCGAGCTGATCGTCGTCGCGAGCGGCCTCGACGCGAGCGCGGTCGATCCGCTCGCGCGCATGCAGTTGCATACCGACAGCTACCGGTTCATGACGCGCGCGGTGAAGGACGCCGCGCAGCGCCATTGCGGCGGGCGGCTCGTGATCGTTCACGAAGGCGGCTATTCGGAGGCGTACGTGCCGTTCTGCGGGCTCGCGATCGTCGAGGAACTGGCCGGCGTGCGCACCGAGGTCGCCGATCCGATGCTCGACCTCGCGATCGCGCAGCAGCCGGGCGAGCGGTTCGTCGCGTTTCAGCGCGAACTGCTCGACGACCTGGCCGCGTCGTTCGGGTTGTAACGGGCGGGAACGGACGTGGCAAGGGCCGGCCCGCGCTGGCCCTTGCGCGATCCGCGCGGATGGGGTTTCCTGTGCCTTTACCCTTGTTCCGGCACGAGGCCGCACTCTTCCGATGAAATCGTCCCCGCGCGATCACGACGACAACACCAAAACGCGCCGCCAGCCGTCGAAGCTGGCCTTGAACATCGCCGCCGTGACGGTCGGCCTGATCACGTTCGCGATCGGTGCGGCATGGGTGATCTATAGCTGGGTCGTCGATCGCGAAGCACAGTATTTCGCGATTCCGCTGGTGTTCTCGGTGCCGGTGATCGTGGCCGTCGCGATCCGCAGCTTCTGGGAATAGGCGTGGCGGAAACGACGAAGCGGCGCGCTCGGGCGACGCGCGGCGCTTGCTTGTCGAACGACGCAGCGCTCTGAATGGTTGCGTCATATTACACATCGCCGATTTACCGTGCCTGCGCGAACGGCATCATCCCGGCTGAGGGCCATCAACAAAAAAGCGCTGCGGTCAGCCGACCGGCAGCGCTTTTTCGCGAACGGCCCGTGACGGGACACGTTCGACTTCTGGTGCGTGAGGCCGGACTCGAACCGGCACACCCTTGCGGGCGTCAGGACCTAAACCTGGTGCGTCTACCAATTTCGCCACTCACGCGCATTCCGTCGCCTGACCGCGCGGCACGCAAGATGCGTGCTCCACGCGCCCGGGACTTCACGCCGGCCCGAAAAACCGGCACGCCCGATCAGGCGAGCGCGAGATTCTACCCGATCCCTGCGGTCTTGTCTCGCCCTGCCGGCGCCCGTCGTGCCGCGGTGCTAGAATGCCGCGCTCGACGTTTCGGCAACGCGCCGCCGCGCGTCCCCCGAACCCGCCCCACCCGATTCAGCCCGTGAACTTCGACGACTACTGTCAGCAAAAGGCCGCCCCCGCAGGCTCCAGCGTCTACTACGCGCTGCGCCAGGCGCCGCTCGCCACGCAGCCGCGCCTGACCGCGCTGTTCGCGCTGCGCCGCGAACTCGAGGAAACCGTCAAGGAAACCAGCGATCCGACGGTCGGCCACACGAAGCTCGCGTGGTGGCACAAGGAACTCGCGGCACTGGCCGACGGGCAGCCGTCGCACCCGGTCACGAAGGCGCTCGCGCAGCATCACCCGGCGATCGCCGCCGAAGCCGACGCGTTGCGCACGCTCGTCAACGGTTACGGGATGGATCTCGAACAGGCGCGCTACCTCGACTTCGCGAACCTGCAGCGCTATATCGCGCAGGTCGGCGGCACCTTCGCGTCGCTGGTCGCGCGCGCCAGTTCGGCGAATCCGGCCGCACCGCAACCGTGGGCCGCGGACGTCGGCCGCGCGCTGATGCTCGCGCAATTCGTGCAGGAACTCGGCAACGACGCGCGCCACGGCCGTATCTATCTGCCGATCGACGAACTGCAGCGCTACAACGTAACCGCGGCCGATCTGTTGAACCGCCGCTACAGCCCAGCCTTCACCGAATTGCTGCAATTCCAGACGACCCGTGCGCGCGACGCGCTCGCGGCAGCCGATGCGGCGATCCCCGCCGCCGAACGCCGCGCGCAACGCACGCTGCGCGCGCAGATCGCGCTGGCCGGCGCGCTGCTCGACGAAATCGCGCGCGACGGCTACCAGGTGCTGCACCAGCGCATCGCGCTGACGCCGATCCGCAAGCTGTGGATCGCGTGGCGCGCCGCGCGCCGCCGCTGACAGGCGCGCATCACGCCTTCAGCAGCGGCAGCGTGTCGAAGCGCTGCTGCAGCACGCGCGTCGCATCGAGCCCCCACCAGGACCCAAGCACGGTCGCGTAAAGCTGGCGGAAATCGACCGCGACCGGCAGATTGCCGTTGCCGTCGAGCCGCCCGAGCGCCGGCGGCGCGCCGTACAGCCCGCCGGCGACGCGGCCGCCCATCACGAAGTGCGGCGCGGCCGTGCCGTGATCGGTGCCGTTGCTCTGGTTCTCGCGCACGCGCCGCCCGAACTCCGCATACGTCATCACGAGCGTCTCGTTCCAGCGCCCGAGTTCGATCAACGCGGCACGCATCGCGCTCATCCCTTCCGCGAACTGCTTGAGCAGCGCGGCGTGCTGCGCCGGCTGGTTCTGGTGCGTGTCGAAGCCGTTGAGCGTCAGGCGCAGCACCGCGACACCGTCCTGCACGCCGGGCCCCAACGCTTCGCACGCGGCCAGCACCTGCATCGCGGTCTTGACCGACGTGCCGAATGCGCCGGCCGGAAAGGTCGTCCTGAATTCACGCATCCCGCCGCGCGGGCGCAGCCGGTCGGCCGCTTTCACGATGTCGTTCTCGACGTCGATGATGTGCGCGAGCGCCGGGTTCTGCTCGCGCAGCGACGACGGCTCGGCGAGCCGGGCCGCACGGATGAACTGCGCGGGATTGACGAGTGCGATCGCGCGCGCGCCGTTCGACAACGGCCCCATCTCGGCGCTCCCGAGCACGACGCCGTCCGCCGCGAAACCGGGCGGCACGGGCGCCTGCGCGAACGTGCGCGTGAGCCAGCCTTCGTGCAGGTACTGATCCGAGCGCGACGCGGTGTCCCAGATCTCGATCGAGCGGAAATGCGACAGGTTCGGCTGCGGATAGCCGACGCCCTGCACGACCGCGACCTGACCGTCGCGCCACAGCGGCATCAGCGGCGCGAGCGACGGATGCAGCCCCGTCCGCGCGTCGAGCTGCAGCACCTGGTCGCGCTTGATGCCGATGCTGCGCCGGCACTGGTAGTACAGCGGATCCGCGTACGGCACGACCGTGTTGAGGCCGTCGTTGCCGCCCTTGAGCTCGACGAGAATCAGCACGTTCGCATACCCGGTCGCCGGCTTTCGCTCGGCCGGCGTCGCGCCAGCCGCCGTCGCGGGCGCCTGCCACATCGACACGCCGGCGGCGGCCGCGGCACCGGTCAGCGTCAGAAAATCACGTCGGTTCATCGCACATCCTTCGGTTCTCCGCCCGGCGCCTTGGCCGCGGCGGCTGCCCGCTTCGTCATCGTTCGCATCATTTCAGTTGATAGGCCGGATCCATCAGCAGCGCCTCGAGATACGCGCTGCCGGTCGAATCCGTGTCGATCGCGGCGACCGGCGAGAGTTGCAGCACCGCATGCTGCAACTGCAGCTCGGTCGACAATCCCGCGATCGCCTGCGGCCGCGCACGATACTGGGCCAGCCAGCGCTCGAGATCGAACCGCAGGCCGCCGCGCGCCGGCTTCGGTGGCGTGCCGCGCATGCCGGCCGACGCCGCGTCGGCCACCGGCATCGCCTGTGCCCGCGCGTTCGGCGGCGTCGGGACCGCACGGGCCGGCGGCCGCATGCCGGCCGTCTCGGTCGCGCGGAACAGTTGCTCGACGAACTGCTTGCGCGACAGCAGCGTGGTGCTGTTGATCCACAGCGCGCCGCCCGGCCAGCCCTTCACATTCGGCGGATAGAACAGGTTCTGCCCGAGCGTGCGCACGGTGTTCGCGAGCATCAGCGGATCGCCGTACGCGACGTCGAACAGCCGCACCGAGCCGACGACGAATTCCACCGGCGACTTGACGAGCACGCCGCGGTTGCGCGGATCCCAGAACGCGTCGGTCGACCACAGCGCCGCGAGCGCCGCGCGAACGTCGTAGCCGCTCGCGCGAAACCGGTCGGCCACCGCATCGAGCGCATCCGGCTCCGGCGTATCGGACACGAACTCGCGCCACAGCTTGCCGGCGATGAAGCGCGCGGTGTCCGGCCGCTTCAGCAGGATGTCGAGAAAGCCGTCGCCGTCGAACGGCCCGGTCTCGCCGAGGATCGTCTTGTCGCCGGCATCGTGCCAGTCGGGCCGCACCGCGAAGCGCAGCGTGTCGGGATCGACCGTCCAGCCCGTCATCGCGCGCGCGGCTTCGGTCACGTCGTGTTGCGTGTAGCGCCCTTCGCCGAGCGTGAACAGCTCCATCACCTCGCGCGCGAAATTCTCATTCGGCCGCCCCTTGCGATTGCTCGCGCCGTCGAGATACTGCAGCATCGCCGGATCCTTCGCGACCGCATGCAGCAGCGTGCCGAAGTTGCCGAGCGCCTCGCGGCGAAACAGCGCGTTCTGCGCGGCCATCGTCTGCGGGTAAGGCACCTTGTCCTGCCCGGACGTGAAGTGCCCGTGCCAGAACAGCGTCATGCGCTCGGTGAGCGGCGACGGCGTCGCGACCATTTCGTTGATCCAGGCCGCCCGCAACGCATCGTAGCGGCGATTGCGCTCGCGCTGCTCGTCGCGCCGCATGTCGGGCGTGAGCGCCTGGCGCTGCGCGCGCGTCGGCGGCGGCTCGGCGAGCCAGTCGGGCCACGTCGTGACGGGCTCGCGCCGCGCATCGCCGAGCGTGTCGGCCACGACCTGCGCGCGCGTCATGCCGACGATGCGCGCGACCTCGGCGGGTGTGGGAGAGAAACCGGTGCGGCTGAGGAAAAACAGCGCGTCGTCGGCATCGAGCGGCGACTGCATGGCAGGCGACGGCGCCGGTGCGGCAGCGTTCGCTTTCATCGTCATGGACTCCCGGAACGCACCGGCGGTGCGGATGCCCGTACAACGGCATTCAGCGGCCGAAAGTTGACGGAAAAAGTGCTACGAATTCTTTCCGCGCGGGCATTTCCGCGCACGAAAAACGACGGCACGCATCAGCGCTTGTACAGCTCGCGAACGGCGTCTTCGATGTGCTGGCGCAACAGGTGCCGCTCTTCGGGCGTCATGTGCCCGTCGCGGCGGCGCTGTTCGAGATCGGGAGGCACGGCGGAACGGGCCGTCATGTCGGCGGCGCGATCGGGTTGCGACGCTTTGCCGCGCGGCAGCTTGCGCGACGGTGCGCCCTGCTCGGGGCGCTGCGCATACGCGAAGTTCGACGCATACGGACCGGCAAGCGCGATCGTCAGCATCAGTGCAATCCGGGCAGATCGCATGACCGTCCTCGCTTCTTTGGTCGATTTGTTCCCTTCGTCACGCGGCAACCGGCTACCTCTGGTACTTGAAAAACCCTGCGGAATTCGGGTGTGCAAAGATGAAAGATGGAGTGCAGGGGAGTATCTACCGAATTTCGGCTTCGAGTAAAGGAATCTATATAGCCTGCCTTTACTCGGCGCGACACTACGGGTAAATTTTGTAACCGACTGTAACGCACGAAAATACGCGGCCGTGCGTCAATTCCCATTCGCGATAAGATGCCGATCATGGAAACGAAAAACCCCTCCAAGATTCTCGTCGTCGACGACGACCCTCGCCTGCGCGATCTGCTGCGCCGCTACCTCGGCGAGCAGGGTTTCAACGTCTACGTCGCGGAAAACGCGACCGCGATGAACAAGCTCTGGGTACGCGAGCGTTTCGACCTGCTCGTGCTCGACCTGATGCTGCCCGGCGAAGACGGCCTGTCGATCTGCCGCCGCCTGCGCGGCAGCAACGACCGCACGCCGATCATCATGCTCACCGCGAAGGGCGAAGACGTCGATCGCATCGTCGGCCTCGAGATGGGCGCCGACGATTACCTGCCGAAGCCGTTCAACCCGCGCGAGCTGGTCGCGCGCATTCATGCGGTGCTGCGCCGCCAGGCGCCGGCCGAACTGCCGGGCGCGCCGTCGGAAACCACCGAGGTGTTCGAGTTCGGCGAATTCTCGCTGAACCTCGCCACGCGCACGCTGACGAAGTCCGGCCAGGAAATTCCGCTGACCACCGGCGAATTCTCGGTGCTGAAAGTCTTCGCGCGTCATCCGCGCCAGCCGCTGTCGCGCGAAAAGCTGATGGAGCTCGCGCGCGGCCGCGAATACGAAGTGTTCGACCGCAGCCTCGACGTGCAGATCTCGCGCCTGCGCAAGCTGATCGAACCGGATCCGGGCAGCCCGCGCTTCATCCAGACCGTCTGGGGCCTCGGCTACGTGTTCATCCCGGACGGCGCCGCCTGAGTTTTTTCTTCCCGGTTTCGCCCCGCCCACGGCCCGTCCCATGCGTATCGACCGGCGCCTTCTGCAGCTCGCGTTCGGCGGGCTGTTCTGGCGCACCTTCCTGCTGATCGCGCTGCTGATCTCGGTCAGTCTCGCCGCGTGGTTCCAGAGTTTTCGCGTGATCGAGCGCGAGCCGCGTGCGCAGCGCGTCGCGCTCCAGCTCGTCGCGGTCGTGAAGCTCACGCGCACCGCCCTGCTCTATTCCGATCCCGACTTGCGGCGCGCGCTGCTGCAGGATCTCGAGAGCAACGAGGGCGTGCGCGTGTACCCGCGCGAGAAAACCGACAAGTTCAAGCTGCAGCCCGACGAATCGCTGAACCGCCTGATCGAGCACGACATCCGCAGCCGCCTCGGCGACGATACCGTGATCGCGCAGTCGGTCAACGACATTCCCGGCGTATGGATCAGCTTCAAGATCGACGACGACGATTACTGGGTCGCGCTCGACCGCGACCAGCTCGACAACGTCACGGGCCTGCAGTGGGCCGGCTGGGGGCTGTTCGCGCTCGCGCTGTCGCTGTTCGGCTCCGCGTTCATCACGAGCCTCGTGAACCGGCCGTTCTCGCGGCTCGCGCTCGCCGCGCGCCAGGTCGGTTCGGGCCAGGCGCCCGAGCCGCTGCCCGAGCGCGGGATGGGCGTCGCGGCCGAAACCAACCGCAGCTTCAACCAGATGGTGCGCGACCTCGAACAGCTCGAGGCCGATCGCGCGCTGATGCTCGCGGGCATCTCGCACGACCTGCGCACGCCGCTCGCGCGGCTGCGGCTCGAAACCGAGATGAGCCCGTCCGACCAGGCGACGAAGGATGCGATGGTCGACGACATCGAGCAGATGGACCGCATCATCGCGGCCTTCATCGACTACGCACGCCCGTCGCAGCGCAAGCCCGAACCGGTCGACCTGTCGTCGATCGCGCACGAAGTCGCCGCGCGCGTGTCGGGCGAGGACGGCGTCGAGATCCGCACGCGGCTCGCGCCGAGCGCGATCATCGAAGCCGACGAGACCGACATGCGTCGCGTGATCGGCAACCTCGTCGAGAACGCGCGCAAGTACGGCCAGAGCAAGCAGGACGGCATCTCGCGCATCACGCTCGAGACGCGCGTGTCGCATGCGCGTGTCGAACTGGCGGTGAGCGACGAAGGCCCCGGCATCCCGGAGGATCAACTGCCGCTCGTGATGCGGCCGTTCTACCGCGTCGACACCGCGCGCACCAAGGCGGACGGCACGGGCCTCGGGATGGCGATCGTGCTGCGGCTCGTCAGCCGTTATCGCGGCGCGCTGCGCCTGCGCAACCGCCACCCCGAAGCGGGCCTGGAAGTCACGCTCGAGTTCCCGGGCGCCGGCAAGGCGCGTGCGACCGCGTGACACGCTCGCGCACGCATCTTGCGCGTCACACTATCGGCCCGGTTGATAAAAGCTATGAGGGTCGTTAGACAAAATCTATTGAAGTGCCTTATTAATAGTGTTATAGTCTTCGGCATGCTGTCACATCATCGTTGCAGCACCGAGGTAGCTTGACTCAGTCTTCTTCCCAACTCACACAGGAGTATCCGCATGAAAACCGTGGGCGATAAACTCGAAGCATTCACCGTCGTAGCCGCGAAGCCGGGCTTCAACAATCATGAGGAAAACGGCCAGTCGGCGTTCGAGACGATCACCGAAGCGTCGTTCCCGGGCAAGTGGAAGATCATCTACTTCTATCCGAAGGATTTCACGTTCGTGTGCCCGACGGAAATCGTCGAATTCGCGAAGCTCACGAAGCAGTTCGAAGAGCGCGACGCCGTCCTGCTCGGCGGCAGCTCGGACAACGAATTCGTCAAGCTCGCATGGCGCCGTGAGCACAAGGATCTCGACAAGCTGAACCACTACTCGTTCGGCGACGTCAAGGGCGAACTGATCGACCAGCTCGGCGTGCGCGACAAGGAAGCCGGCGTGGCCCTGCGCGCGACGTTCATCGTCGATCCGGACAACACGATCCAGCACGTTTCGGTGAACAACCTGAACGTCGGCCGCAGCCCGGAAGAAGTCCTGCGTATTCTGGACGGCCTGCAAACGGACGAACTGTGCCCGTGCAACCGTGCAGTCGGCGGCGCAACGCTGTAAGCGCATCGATGCACGAAGCCCGCGGCGCACGTCCTGCCTGCGGGCTTTTTTAACGGCCAACCCATAGGAGATATCAATGGAATTCATCGACTCGATTAAGGCACGTATCCCCGACTACGCGAAAGACATTCGCCTGAATCTCGACGGCACGATCTCGCGCTCGTCGCTCGAAGGCACCGACGCGGTCGGCGTGGCGCTGGCGGCGGCCATCGCGGCGAAGAGCACGGTGCTCGTGAAAACGATCCGCGAAGCCGGCGTGCTGTCGCCCGAAGAGACGAACGCCGTGCTGACGGCGGCCGCGCTGATGGGGATGAACAACACGTGGTATCCGTATGTCGAGATGGCCGACGACGCCGACCTGAAGACGCAGCGCGCCGAATTGCGGATGGGCGCGTATGCGACGCACGGCGGCGTCGACAAGCGCAAGTTCGAGATGTACGCGCTTGCCGCGTCGATCGTCGGCAAGTGCCACTTCTGCGTGAAGTCGCACTATGCGCTGCTGAAGAACGAGCAAGGGATGACCGTCACGCAACTGCGCGACGTCGGCCGCATCGCGTCGGTGATCAACGCCGCCGCGCAGGTGATCGCCGCCGAAGGCGAATGAGCGAATGAGCGGTTGCGCGGCGCTCGCCATACGCGGCGCCCGCTTCCAACGAAAATGCCACGCATGCGCGTGGCATTTTTCATTTCGGCGGCGCGGCGTGCGGCGCGAACCGCACGCCGCCACGGCCGGACGTCAGCCGCCCTGCTTCACCAGCAGCGCGGCGGCCTGCGCCTCGATCCCCTCGCTGCGGCCGAGATAGCCGAGCTTCTCGTTGGTCTTCGCCTTCACGTTCACGCGCTCGAGCGGCAGCCCGAGATCCGCGGCGATGTTCGCGCGCATCCCGTCGATATGCGGCGCGAGCTTCGGCGCCTGCGCGATCACGGTGCTGTCGACGTTCTGGATCGCGAAGCCGGCCGCCTTCACGCGCTCGGCGCACGCGCGCAGCAGCACGCGGCTGTCGGCGCCCTTGAACGCCGCGTCGGTGTCGGAGAAATGGCGGCCGATGTCGCCGAGCGCCGCCGCGCCGAACAGCGCGTCGGTGATCGCGTGCAGCAGCACGTCCGCGTCCGAGTGGCCGAGCAGGCCGCGCTCGTACGGAATC
This sequence comes from Burkholderia sp. AU32262, assembly GCF_020419985.1. Taxonomy (NCBI): domain Bacteria; kingdom Pseudomonadati; phylum Pseudomonadota; class Betaproteobacteria; order Burkholderiales; family Burkholderiaceae; genus Burkholderia; species Burkholderia sp. AU32262. The sequence goes on along the minus strand of NZ_JAIZRS010000020.1, from coordinate 102,400 downwards.
GTCACGCCGCCGATGATGAGGGGGCGCCCTTCGACGAGCTGGTGCACGTCGTAGCCTTGTCCGATTCTGAAATCCATGCGTGTTCCGATTGAGAGGAGTGAAAGTCAGGAAGCGTTTTCGGGGCGCGCGAGGATCGCCTCCGCGAGCGCGAAATCTTCCGGGTACGTGACCTTGAAGTTGCGCAGGCTGCCCTGCACGACGCGCGGCGTATGGCCGGCCCATTCGATCGCGCTCGCTTCGTCGGTCAGGTCGTGCCCTTCGCGCTGCGCGCGCAGGATCGCTTCGCGCAGCATGCCGATACGGAACATCTGCGGCGTCTGCGCCTGCCACAGCGCGTCGCGCGGCTCCGTGCGGGCGATCGCGTCGCCGCCGGCCGGCACGCGCTTGAGCGTATCGGCCACCGGCAGCGCGACGATCCCGCCGACCGGGTCGTCCTTCAGCGTCGCGACGAGCGTGCGGATCAGCGCCGGCGTGATGCCCGGGCGCGCGGCGTCGTGCACGAGCACCCAGTCGTGGTCGGTCGCGCCGAATTCCGCCAGCTCCAGCAGCCCGTTGAGCACCGACGCCTGCCGCGAGCCGCCGCCGCAGCGGCGCACCGCGAAGCGCAGGCCCGCGAAGCGGCGCGCGTCGAAATGGGTATCGTCGGGCGCGAGCACGACGAGCGTCTGCGCGAACTCGCTGCACGCGTCGAACGCGGCGAGCGTGTAGTGCAGCAGCGCGCGGCCGGCCAGCGTGCGGTATTGCTTCGGCACGGCCGAGCCGGAACGGCTGCCCGTGCCGGCACAGGGAATCAGGGCGAAAAGTCGGGGAGTCACGAAGGGAAACGCCGGAAAGGTGAAATCGAGAAGCGGATTTTATAATAGGTCTTTCGTCTCGACCGGCGCACCGCGATGCGCCCGTGCACGCCACCCCTGTCGTCCCTATGCCAGATAACGCTTCCACCCCGTCCGCTTCACCCGTTGCCCGCGTCAAGCCCGGCCAGCGTTTCGCCTTCGACGGCGCGCACGGCTCCGCCGACGCGCTCGCCATCGCCCGTTATCTCGCCGACAACCGCCAGGACGTGCCGCTCCTCGCGGTGATCTGCGCGAACGCGGTCGACGCGCAGCGGCTGTCGCAGGAAATCCGCTACTTCTCGCCGGACGCGCGCGTGCGCCTGCTGCCCGACTGGGAAACGCTGCCGTACGACACGTTCTCGCCGCACCAGGACCTCGTGTCCGAGCGGCTGGCGACGCTGCACGACCTCGGCGAGGGCCGCTGCGACATCCTGCTGGTGCCCGCGACCACCGCGCTGTACCGGATGCCGCCCGCGTCGTTCATGGCCGCGTACACGTTCGCGTTCGCGCAGGGCGAGCGGCTCGACGAGGCGAAGCTGAAATCGCAGCTCACGCTGGCCGGCTACGAGCACGTGAGCCAGGTCGTGCGGCCCGGCGAATACTGCGTGCGCGGCTCGCTGATCGACCTGTACCCGATGGGTTCGCCGCTGCCGTACCGGATCGACCTGTTCGACGACCAGGTCGACTCGATCCGCGCGTTCGACCCCGATACGCAGCGCAGCCTCTACCCGGTGCGCGACGTGCGCCTGCTGCCCGGCCGCGAGTTCCCGTTCGACGAGGCCGCGCGCACGGCCTTCCGCAGCCGCTGGCGCGAAACCTTCGAGGGCGACCCGAGCCGCGCGCCGATCTACAAGGACATCGGCAACGGCGTGCCGTCGGCCGGCATCGAGTATTACCTGCCGCTGTTCTTCGACGAGACGGCCACGCTGTTCCACTACCTGCCGCAGGACGCGCACCTCGTGTTCACCGGCGACCTCGAAGCGTCGATCCGCCGCTTCACGGCCGATACGAAGCAGCGTCACGCGTTCCTCGCGCACGATCGCGAGCGGCCGATCCTCGAGCCGCAGCGGCTGTTCCTGTCCGACGAGGATTTCTTCGCGTTCGCGAAGCCGTTCGCGCGCGTCGTGTTGCCCGCGCAGCCCGCCGGCGGCTGGGCGACCGCGCTGCCCGAGCTCACCGTCGACCGCCATGCGGAGGATCCGCTCGCGTCGCTGCGCACGTTCGTCGAATCGTCGGGCAAGCGCGTGCTGCTCACCGTCGAATCGGCCGGCCGTCGGGAAACGATCCTGCAACTGCTCGCGGAACATCACCTGCGGCCATCCTCGAACGACGATTTCGCGAGCTGGCTCGCGAGCGACGCGCGCTTCGCGCTCGGCGCCGCGCCGCTCGCGAACGGCTTCGCGGTGCCGGGCGAAGGCTACGCGATCGTCACCGAAACCGAGCTGTACGGCGCGCTCGGGCGCCGCGCGGGCCGCCGCCGGCAGGAACAGGCGAGCAACGTCGACGCGATGGTGCGCGACCTGTCCGAGCTGAAGGTCGGCGACCCGGTCGTCCACGCGCAGCACGGCATCGGCCGCTACATGGGCCTCGTGTCGATGGATCTCGGCGAAGGCGAGACCGAATTCCTGCACCTCGAATACTCGGGCGACAGCAAGCTCTACGTGCCCGTCGCGCAACTGCACGTGATCTCGCGCTACAGCGGCGCCGATCCCGACAGCGCACCGCTGCACGCGCTCGGCTCCGGCCAGTGGGAGCGCGCGAAGCGCAAGGCCGCGCAGCAGATCCGCGACACGGCCGCCGAGCTGCTGAATCTGTACGCGCGCCGCGCGGCCCGCGAGGGCCACGCGTTCGCGCTCGACCCGCGCGACTACGTGAAATTCGCGGAAAGCTTCGGCTTCGAGGAAACGCCCGACCAGGCCGCGGCGATCGCGGCCGTGATCGGCGACATGACGAGCGGCAAGCCGATGGACCGCCTCGTGTGCGGCGACGTCGGCTTCGGCAAGACCGAGGTCGCGCTGCGCGCCGCGTTCATCGCGGTGATGGGCGGCAAGCAGGTCGCACTGCTGTCGCCGACGACGCTGCTCGCCGAGCAGCACACGCAGACCTTCGCCGACCGCTTCGCGGACTGGCCGGTGCGCATCGTCGAGCTGTCGCGCTTCAAGACCGCGAAGGAAGTGAACGCGGCGATCGCGCAGATCAACGAAGGCAGCGTCGACATCGTGATCGGCACGCACAAGCTGCTGTCGTCGGACGTGCAGTTCAAGCGCCTCGGCCTCGTGATCATCGACGAGGAGCACCGCTTCGGCGTGCGCCAGAAGGAAGCGCTGAAGGCGCTGCGCGCGGAAGTCGACGTGCTGACGCTCACCGCGACGCCGATCCCGCGTACGCTCGGCATGGCGCTCGAAGGGCTGCGCGATTTCTCGGTGATCGCGACCGCGCCGCAGAAGCGGCTCGCGATCAAGACCTTCGTGCGCCGCGAGGAAGAAAGCGTGATCCGCGAGGCGATGCTGCGCGAGCTGAAGCGCGGCGGCCAGGTGTACTTCCTGCACAACGAGGTCGAGACGATCGAGAACCGCAAGGCGATGCTCGAGGCGCTCGTGCCCGAGGCGCGCATCGTGATCGCGCACGGCCAGATGCACGAGCGCGAGCTCGAACGCGTGATGCGCGATTTCGTCGCGCAGCGTGCGAACGTGCTGCTGTGCACGACCATCATCGAGACCGGCATCGACGTGCCGAGCGCGAACACGATCATCATGCACCGCGCGGACAAGTTCGGCCTCGCGCAGCTTCACCAGTTGCGCGGCCGCGTCGGCCGCTCGCACCACCAGGCGTATGCGTACCTGCTGGTGCACGATCCCCAGTCGCTGACCAAGCAGGCGCAGCGCCGGCTGGAAGCGATCCAGCAGATGGAGGAACTGGGCTCGGGCTTCTATCTCGCGATGCACGACCTCGAGATCCGCGGCACCGGCGAGGTGCTCGGCGACAAGCAATCGGGCGAAATCCACGAGATCGGCTTCCAGCTCTATACGGACATGCTGAACGACGCGGTGAAGGCGCTGAAGAACGGCAAGGAGCCCGACCTCACCGCCCCGCTCGCCGCGACGACCGAAATCAACCTGCATGCGCCCGCGATCCTGCCGGCCGACTACTGCGCGGACGTGCAGGAGCGGCTGTCGCTGTACAAGCGGCTCGCGAACTGCGAGCACGGCGACGCGATCGACGGCATCCAGGAGGAACTGATCGACCGCTTCGGCAAGCTGCCGCCGCAGGCGCACGCGCTCGTCGAGACGCACCGGCTGCGGATCGCCGCGAAGCCGCTCGGCATCGTGAAGATCGACGCGAGCGAGGCCGCGATCGGGCTGCAGTTCGAGCCGAACCCGCCGATCGACCCGATGCGGATCATCGAGATGGTGCAGAAGCATCGCCACATCAAGCTCGCGGGCCAGGACAAACTGCGCATCGAGACGCGCTCGCCCGACCTCGCGATCCGCGTGTCGACGATCAAGGAAACGTTGCGCGCGCTCGCCCCGAAACAGGGGGCGGCCGTCGCGGCCCGTTGATGCAGCGCCGACGCGGCGCCGATGCGATCCTGACGGGCGCGACGTTGCTGCACCGCATCGCGCCCGGCGAAGGCGGCCGGGCGCGTTTTTGAGTATGATTTCTCATTCATCAGACGGAGTTTTGCCATGTCCACTCTCGACGCGACGGCGCCGTCCGCCGCCACCGAAGGCGATGCATCGCTCGTCAGCCTGCCCTGGGTCAAGCAACTCGTGTCGATGGACACGACGAGCCGCGTGCCGAACCTCGGCCTGATCGAGACGGTGCGCGACGCGCTCGCCGCGAAGGGCATCGCGTCGACGATCACGCACGACCCGCGCGACGGCTGGGCGAACCTGTTTGCCACCGTGCCCGCGCACGACGGTTCGACGAACGGCGGCATCGTGCTGTCGGGCCATACCGACGTCGTGCCGGTCGACGGCCAGCAATGGGACAGCAACCCGTTCGCGCCGGAAATCCGCGACGGCCGCCTGTACGGCCGCGGCACCTGCGACATGAAGGGCTTCATCGGCGCGGCGCTCGCGCTGCTGCCCGAGATGCAGGCGACGAAGCTCGCGAAGCCGATCCATTTCGCGCTGTCCTACGACGAGGAAATCGGCTGCGCGGGCGCGCCGCTGATGATCGCGGATCTCGTGAAGCGCGGCGTGCAGCCGTCCGGCTGCATCGTCGGCGAGCCGACCAGCATGCGGCCGATCATCGCGCACAAGGGCATCAACGCGTACCGCTGCTGCGTGCGCGGCCACGCCGCGCATTCGTCGCTGACGCCGAAGGGGCTCAACGCGATCGAGTATGCGGCGCGCCTCATCTGCCACATCCGCGACATCGCCGAGCGCTTTCGCGCCGAAGGCCCGTTCGACGAACTGTACGACGTGCCGTTCACGACCGCGCAGACGAGCACGATCCAGGGCGGCAACGCGATCAACACCGTGCCGGCCGAGTGCCGCTTCGACTTCGAATTCCGCAACCTGCCGACGCTCGATCCCGAACAGATCTTCGCGCGCATCGAAGCCTACGCGCAGGAAACGCTGCTGCCGCAGATGCTGCGCGAGCATCCGGGCGCCGCGATCGAGTTCTCGAAGATCGCCGCGGCGCCCGGCCTCGACGCGACCGAGCAGGCGGCGATCACGCAGCTCGTGCGCGCGCTGACGGCCGACCAGGACAAGCGCAAGGTCGCGTACGGCACCGAGGCCGGGCTGTTCGCCCGCGCGGGCATCCCGAGCGTCGTGTGCGGGCCGGGCAACATCGAGCAGGCGCACAAGCCGAACGAATATGTCGAGCTCGCGCAGCTCGCCGGCTGCGAGCAATTCCTGCGCAAGTTCATCCGCAGCATGTCGGTCGACGCGCACTGACTGCCTCCCGCCACGCCGGCCCGCGTGCGCGGGCCGGCCCACTCCGCCACCCGCCACGTCATGTCGACTGAACAACAGGGCACGGCCCATACGACGATCGACGGCGAGCCGATTCCGACGCTCGACGAGATCGCCGCGCAGCATTTCGCGTTGTCGCCGTGGGTCGCGCGCACGCCCGTATTCGAGCGCGCCGACCTGCCCTCGCTCGAAGGCACGCACGTCAACTTCAAGTTCGAGCTGCTGCAGGCGAGCGGCAGCTTCAAGGCGCGCGGCGCGTTCACGCACGTGCTCGCGCTCGACGAAGCCCGCAAGAACGCGGGCGTCACCTGCGTGTCGGCCGGCAATCACGCGGCGGCCGTCGCGTACGCGGCGATGCGGCTCGGCAGCAGCGCGAAAGTCGTGATGTTCCATACCGCGAGCCCGACGCGCATCGCGCAGTGCAAGCAGTACCGCGCGGAAGTCGTGCTCGCGGGCAGCGCGTCGCAGGCATTCGACCTCGTGCGGCGCATCGAGGCCGAGGAAGGCCGCTTCTTCATTCATCCGTTCAACGGCTATCACACGATTCTCGGCACCGCGACGCTCGGCTACGAATGGGCGACGCAGACGCCGGATCTCGACGCGGTGATCGTGCCGATCGGCGGCGGCGGGCTCGCGGCCGGCATGGCGACCGCGCTGCGGCTCGCGAATCCGCGCGTGCATGTGTACGGCGTCGAGCCGGAAGGCGCCGACGCGATGAGCCGCAGCTTCGCGGCCAATCACACGATCAAGATGAGCGCGATGCAGTCGATCGCCGATTCGCTGATGGCGCCGCATACCGAGGAATACAGCTATCAGCTGTGCCGGCGCCATCTCGATCGCATCGTCACCGTCTCCGACGATGCACTGCGCACCGCGATGCTGTTCCTGTTCTCGCACCTGAAACTGTCGGTCGAGCCGGCCTGCGCGGCCGCGCTCGCGGCGCTCCTCGGCCCGCTGCGCGAAACGCTGCAGGGCAAGCGCGTCGGCGTGCTGCTGTCGGGCACGAACACCGATCCCGCCACGCTCGGCATGCACCTCGCGCACGCGCAACTGCAGCACTGACCACGCGTCGTGCGTGCGCGGACCGACCCGGGGTTATCCCCAGATTATGTTGACAGCCCTGTTGATAACCCGCCGGACAAGCGCGCAAGTGGTTGAGCGGGCGGCGTTTTGCGCGCGCGAAGGTCGATCGTCACGAAATGGGCAGATGCGGCGGCTGGCCGCATGCGCTGCGGTGCTCGCCCTGCTCGCCGGTTGCGCGGCGCCACCCTCGTCCACCTCCACCGCGCAATCTGCGTCCTGCGCGCGGCCGGGCGAAAGCCGCATGCTGCAGGCCGACCTGCTGTTCGGGCGCGACATCGCCGGGCGCGGCCCCGTCACCGATGCCGAACGCGCGGCATTCCTCGCCGACACGGTCACGCCACGCTTCCCCGACGGCCTCACGTACTGGGACACGCACGGTCAGTGGCGCGACCGCGCGAGCGGCGCGATCACGCGCGAAGACAGTTTCGTGATCCGTATCATCGCCGACGATACGCCGGACACGCGCGCACGGCTCGCCGCGATCCGGCAAGCGTACGCCCGGCGATTTCATCAGCAATCGGTCGGCATGACCGTCGTGCCGGCCTGCGCGTCGTTCTGATTCACCGTCTTTGCTGCCCGGCCGCACGCAAAAAAAACGGGCGCCCGAAGGCGCCCGTCGCATGCGCGGAGAACGGCGTATCGCTTACTTGCTCTCGAACATGTCCATGATCTGCTGCTTCTCCTGCGGCGTGACGGGCGGCGGCGCCAGCCCTGCCGCGCCGGCGGAACCGAGGGCGTCGTTTGCGCTGATCGCGTTCTCGGCCGGGTTGATGTCGACGTTCGCGACGAAGCCGTTGCCCGGCGTGCGATCGGCGTAGTACAGCTCGCCGTCGATCGTGGTTAGGCCGTCCGGCATCGGCATCTGCTGCTCGGGCACGCCGTTCAGCGCGGTGCGCATGTAGTTCACCCAGATCGGCAGCGCGAGCTGCGCGCCGAATTCGCGGCTGCCCAGGCTCTTCGGCTGGTCGAAGCCCATCCAAGCCACCGCGACGAGCGACTGCTGGTAGCCGGCGAACCAGCCATCCTTCGCATCGTTCGTCGTACCCGTCTTGCCCTGCAGGTCGTTGCGGCCCAGCGCGTTGGTGCCCGCGCCCGTGCCGGCCGTCGCGACCGAATGCAGCAGGCTGTTCATCACGTACGCGTTGCGGCCTTCGATCGTGCGCGGCGCCGTGCTGCCCGCGACCACCGGCTGCGACTTCTGCATCGGCTGGCCGCGCGCGTCGTCGACTTCGGCGATCAGGTACGGGTCGACCTTGTAGCCGCCGTTCGCGAACACCGCATAGCCGGTCGCGAGCTGCAGCGGCGTCACGAGGCCCGCGCCGAGCGCCATCGGCAGGTACGGCGGCGTCTTCGCCGGATCGAAGCCGAAGCGCTGCGTCACGTACTGCTGCGCGTACTGCGTGCCGATCGACGCGAGGATCCGGATCGACACGAGGTTCTTCGAACGCTGCAGGCCGGTGCGCATCGTCATCGGGCCGTCCGGCTGGTCGTCGTCCTTCGGCTCCCACGCGGTGCCGCCCGGCACGCTCGGCGGGAAGTACAGCGGCGCGTCGTTGATCATCGTCGCCGGCCCGAGCCCCTTGTCGAGCGACGCCGAGTAGATGAACGGCTTGAACGACGAGCCCGGCTGCCGCCACGCCTGCGTCACGTGGTTGAACTTGCTCTTGTTGAAGTCGAAGCCGCCGACGAGCGAGCGGATCGCGCCGTCCTGCGGCGCGATCGCGACGAGCGCGCCTTCGACCTGCGGCAACTGCACGACCTGCCAGCCCGCCTTGCCGTCCTTCAGCACGCGCACGACCGAGCCCGGCTTGATGCGCAGCGCGTTGTTCGCGCGCGGGCCCAGCGCGGCCGACACGAAACGCAGCCCGGCCGGGCCGATCGTCGTGGTCGCCCCGCCGACGAACTGCACCTCGACCGCATTCGGCGACGCCGACAGCACGACCGCCGATTGCAGGTCGCCGTTGTCCGGGTGATCGGCGAGCGCGTCGTCGATCGCCTCGTCGCGCTCGTCGCCGGCCGCAGGCAGGTTGATCGACGCTTCGGGGCCGCGATAGCCGTGGCGGCGCTCGTAGTCGAGAATCCCGCGACGCACGGCCTGGTATGCGGCTTCCTGGTCAGCCGAATTGATCGTCGTCGTGACGGTCAGCCCGCGCGTGTAGGTTTCGTCCTTGTATTGCTCGTACATCATCTGCCGCACCATCTCGGCGACGTACTCGCCGTGCACCGCGTATTGATTGCCCGGCGTGCGCACGTGAATCTCTTCCTTGATCGCTGCGTCGTACTGCGGCTGCGTGATGTAGCCGATGTCGAGCATGCGCTTCAGGATGTATTCCTGACGCACCTTCGCGCGCTTCGGATTGACGACCGGGTTGTACGCGGACGGCGCCTTCGGCAGCCCCGCGAGCATCGCCGCTTCCGCGAGCGTGATGTCCTTCAGGTCCTTGCCGAAGTACACGCGCGCGGCGGCCGCGAAGCCGTACGAACGCTGGCCGAGATAGATCTGGTTCATGTACAGCTCGAGGATCTGGTCCTTCGTCAGGGCCTTCTCGATCTTGTACGCGAGCAGCATTTCGTAGATCTTGCGCGTGTAGGTCTTCTCGCTCGACAGGAAGAAGTTGCGCGCGACCTGCATCGTGATCGTGCTCGCGCCCTGACGCGCGCCGCCGTGCATCAGGTCGGCCACGCCCGCGCGCAGGATGCCGAGGAAATCGACGCCGCCGTGCTCGTAGAAGCGGTAGTCCTCGATCGCGAGCACGGCCTTCTTCATCACGTCGGGAATGTCCTGGAAGCGCACGAGGCTGCGGCGCTCCTCGCCGAACTCGCCGATCAGCACGTGGTCGGCGGTGAACACGCGCAGCGGCACCTTCGGCTGGTAATTCGTCAGCGCATCGAGCGACGGCAGTTGCGGCGCCATCACGACGAGCGCGTAACCGACGATCAGCGCGCCGACGACCGCGAGCGTCGCGATGAGGCCGACGAACCACAGCGCGACGCGCGAGCCGAACGTGCGGCGGCGCCCTCCGCCTCCGCCACCGCGCTGCTGCGCGCGGCGGCCGTCGTCGCGATCGTCATCATCGGGGTAATAGGCTCCGGACGGCGAACGGCGCAGCGTGTAGTGGGGTTCGTTCCTGTCGGAAGAAGAAGGCGGTCGTTTGATAATTGGCATGTCGGAATGGCGGGCGGTCGTGGCGCCCTCGGACGCATGCGGAAATGCAAGCGGATGAATCAGAGTGGGTGCATCGAGATGCGGCTGTCACGTCGACAGACCCCGCCGCGCGGCGATCCGTTCCCGCGACGTGACAGCGCATTTTAATGAAATCGACCGGGGGCCTTCGCGATTTTTTGTAAAAATTCCCGCAATGGCGTGATTTGCGGCACGTATTGTCGGCATCCTCGGCCTATGATGGACACGCGACACGGCGCGTGCGCACGCGTTTCTTTCAGCCGCGAAAGGTTGGGCATCCTGATGCACGAGCCGCTTGAACTCGCGCGTTTAAGCCGTATTTAAGTGAACCGGTGGTGTAATATCCGCCGGCTCACGCGGGCCGGAACCGTAGCGGAACCGAAGCGGAACCGTAGCGGGACCAGCTCGCAGCGGGCATTGCCGCGGTCACGCGGCGCCTTTCAACCACGGAGGATTTCATGTCGCTTTTCGACTCTATTTCGCGCACGATCAAAGGCCTGCTGAACGATGCGGCCGATTCGGTACAGGATCCGTCGCGCGACGCACGGCAGATCGTGCGGGAGCTCGACGACAGCATCGGCCGTGCCGAGAATTCGCTGATCGAGATCGAGGCACAGGTCGCCACCCAGCGCAGCAAGCGCGATGCGGCCGACGACAAGGTGAAGAAGTACGAGGACGGCGCGAAGCGTGCGCTGCAGGCCGGCGACGAAGCGCTCGCCCGCGAGGCGCTCGCCGCACAGTCCAACGCGGAAGCCGAGCGCGATGCGCTCGCGGCCGAACTGGCGACGCTCGAGCCGTCGGTCGACAAGCTGAAGGGGCAGATCGCCGACATGCGCCAGCGCCGCAACGACCTCAACGCGCGCTCGAACATCCTGCAGGCCAAGCAGGAAATCGCGCAGGCGAAGGACGTGGCCGCCAGCGCGCTGGGCGGCATCGGCGGCAAGAACCTGTCCGAGGATTTCCAGAAGCTCGAGGACAAGGTCGCGCTGCAGAACGCCCGCTCGGACGCGCGCCTCAATTCGGCCGACACGTCGAGCGGCAAGGCGCTCGAGGACAAGCTCGCCGCGTTGAACAAGGGCCCGTCGGTCGAAGATCGTCTCGCCGCGCTGAAGAAGCAGCTCGATACGCCCGCGCAGTAACCGCCGCCGCGAGCCCCCGCGTCGCGCCCCGGCCCGGGCGCGCGGCGCGAACCGATCGTCAGGAGACGGGCGCCTCGCGCCCGGTTCGACCATGAAGAAATCTCTCGCCGCACTCGGCCTCTCGCTGATGTTGCTGTCGTCCGTCGCGTTTGCGGTCCCGTCGCTGCAGCAGGTCGAGCAATCGATCGCGCAGCGCAACTGGCAGCAAGCCGACACGCAACTGTCGCAAGTCATCGATGCCCATCCGAACAACGCGCACGCGCGCTACCTGTATGCGCAGGTGCTGGACCGCGAAGGCCGCGCGTCCGACGCGCTCGCGCAACTGCAGCGCGCGAAATCGCTCGATCCGCAACTGAAGTTCACCGACGCGTCGCGCTTCGCGCAGACGGAGTCGCGCATTCGCGCCGATGCCGCGCGCGTGAGCGGCAACACGCCGTCGGCCGCGCAGGCGGGCACCCTGCAGCCGGGGCTCGCTCCCGCCGTCGCGCCGGCCGAAAAACACGGCCCGTCGACCGGCATGTGGATCGGCCTCGGGCTGATCGTCGCCGTGATCGCGCTGGTGCTGCGCTGGACGCTGCGACGCGCGCGCACGGCCGACGACGGCCGCGCCGACGACGAACGCCGCACGCAGCTCAAGCGCGCGACCGACGTGCTGAACGACATCCGGCCGCTGAAGCTCGATGCGAAGCTGTCGACGGCGCCCGGCGCCGCGGCGCTGACCGGCGAGCTCGAAGCGATCGAGAACGACGCGCGCACGCTCGTCGAGACGCTCTCGAGCGGCAAGAATCCGGTGCCGCCGTATCGCGTCGATGAACTCGAACAGCGCCACGCCAGCGTGAAGGCGCGCGTCGAAGGCCGTCCCGACCCGGCGGCGCAGCCCGCGGCGCCGGCGAACGGCAGCGGCTCCGTGTACGCGCAGGAAGCCGACCGCATGACGGGCGCCCAGGGCCAGCCGTATCAGCAGCAGCCCTATCCGCCGCAACAGCCCTATCCGCAACAGCAGCCGCCCGTCGTGATTCAGCAAGGCGGCGGTTTCGGCGGCGGGATGGGCGGGCTCCTGACCGGCGTGCTGCTCGGCGAAGCGATGTCGGGCGGCCGCGAGCGCGTGGTCGAACGCGACGTGATCGTCGACGGCGAACGCCACCGGCAGGAGGCCGACCCGGGCTTCGACCTCGGCCGCGGCGACGATTCGAGCTGGAGCGACGGCAATGGTGGCGGTGGCGGCATGGACCTCGGCAGCAACGACGACGGCTGGACCGACGACAACACCTGAAGCACCGACGGCCAGGCGTCGACGTCCGTCTCGACGCCCGGCCGCGCACGCCGCGCGCTGCCGCATGGCCGCCCGCTGCCGACGCGCGGATTTGTCAATCATTTCAAGATGGACTACCGGCAATGGGGCACGTTCGCTATCATGCGGCCATCGGCGTGCCACCGACCCTCATTCGACGCAAGGCAATCCTGCGCGTCGCGGCACGCCTCCCCCGCCCCCAAACAGGAGAAAGCCGCTCATGAGCATCATCAAGGAATTCAAGGAGTTCGCCGTCAAGGGCAACGTGATGGATCTCGCCGTCGGCGTGATCATCGGCGGCGCGTTCTCGAAGATCGTCGACTCGGTCGTGAAGGATCTCATCATGCCGGTCATCGGCGTGCTGACCGGCGGCCTGGATTTCTCGAACAAGTTCATTCTGCTCGGCACCATCCCCCCGTCGTTCAAGGGTAATCCCGATTCGTTCAAGGACCTGCAGGCCGCAGGCGTCGCCGCATTCGGCTACGGCTCGTTCATCACCGTGGCGATCAATTTCGTGATCCTCGCGTTCATCATTTTCCTGATGGTGAAATTCATCAACAAGCTGCGCAAGCCGGAAGAAGCCGCGCCGGCCGCGACGCCGGAAGACATCGTGCTGCTGCGCGAGATCCGCGATTCGCTCAAGCAGCGCTGATCGCGCCACGCTTCGCGTGCCAGGCCCGCCCCGTGCGGGCCTTTTTATTGCGCATGCGATGCACCGCCGCATGCGGCCCATCTCACTTTTTTGTGACGGGCGAATGCACGCGCGGGAAAAGCAGGTCTATGATGGAGACTAAACGACAGTACGGGCGCCAAGACGCTGGCTGTGTCGATCATGGCGAGCAGGTCGACGGGAGACATTGATCGTCGTACTGCACGAATGCAGCATTTTCGTGTGCTATAAAGGATCGACATGCGGCGTACATAGCCGGGAGTGGGTCGCATGAAAGTGCCGCATTTCTTGCAATTGTTTTTGAGGCGAGTGTTTATGTCCTTCCCGAAAAAACGTCGGCGTGCGCCGCAGGATGGCCAGGAGTCGTTCCTCGCGGTCTTGCGCCACTCGAAGCCGTTTGCCCAGCTCGACACCAAGATTGCCCGCGCCCGCGCGCAGGACGAGCCCGTCCTCTATGCGCACGTGCTGCCCGGCCTCGACGTGCTCCTGTGCAGCGTGCGCGGCGCGCAGCCGCCCTATCCGGCCATCGCCGAGCTGCGCAAGCGCTGCATCGAATCGATCGCCAACGCGCTCGAGCAACCGCTCGACGGCCTCGAGAACGGTGGTTACTGGTACGAAGCGAACGGCTTCGGCTTCCTCGTGTTCGCCAGTCGCGCGCGTGCGCGCATCCTGCCCGAGTTTGGTGCGGGCACGAAAGCGAGCCTGCGCGGCGGCCTCGGCCGCCAGAACGCCGGCGATACGACACCCCGCTCGCTCGGCTGATCCCCCAGTCATTCGATGGGCCGCCTCCGGGCGGCCCATCTGCCATTCACGCGCCCTGCTTGCCCGTCACGGCGCCTGCCGGCGACCGTTGCCCGGCCGCACGATGTCGATGAACGCGGCGAAATCGGCGCCGGCGAGCCCCTGCGCGGCGCCGAGCCTCAGCACCTGCTGCACGGTGGCCGACACGGGCATCACCGCGCCCGTGTCGCGCGCGGCGTCCGCGATGGCGTCGACATCCTTTTGAAACGTACTCAGCGCGCCGATCGCAGGATGGCCCCCCGACGTCATGCGCGGCACGAAGGTCTGCAGCAGCACCGAATCGGCCCATCCGCCGGCCAGCGCCTCGGCCAGACGCGCGGCGTCGATGCCGCTCGCCTGCGCCAGGCCGACCGCCTCGGCGATCGCGGTGACCGTCGCGGTGACGATCGCCTGGTTGCACAGTTTCGCCGTCTGGCCCGCCCCCGCGTCGCCCATGTGCGTGATGCGCGACGCGTACGTATCGATCAACGGGCGCACCGCGTCGAGATCGGCCGCGCGGCCGCCGGCCATCACCGCGAGCGTGCCGGCCTGCGCGCCCGGCACGCCGCCGGACACCGGCGCATCGACCCAGCCGACGCCGAGCGCGCCCGCACGCGCCGCATAGTCGCGCGTGACGGCGGGCGGAATGCTCGAATGATCGACGATGCGCCGCACGCGACGCGCGCTCGCGTCACCGGAAAGCAGCCCGTGCTCGCCGAACACGACGTCGCCGACCGCCCGGCCGTCGAGCACGCACACGAACGCCGTCTCGACGCGCTCGGCCAGCTCGCGCGGCGTGCCGACCACCTGCGCGCCGTCCTTCACCAGCGCCTCGGCCTTCTCGCGCGAGCGGTTCCACACGCTCACGCGATGCCCGGCCGCCAGCAAATGCCGAATCATCGGCGCGCCCATCAATCCCGGTCCGCAAAATCCGACTTCCACGTTCGTCGTCTCCGATATGGGTTGCAGTTGCCGCCCATCATACCTATCACTCAAGAAGCCGGGCACGCACGCGGAACCGTAGCGGGACGACCGTAGCGGGACCGAAGCGGGACCGCGCCTTGCACCGGCAAAACAGACCGATATCCCAGGGAGGCATCATGAGCGACCACGTGTACAAGATGATCGAGCTGACCGGATCGTCGCGGCAATCGAGCGACGACGCGATTCGCAACGCGATCTCGAAAGCCGGCAAGACGCTGCACAACCTGCACTGGTTCCAGGTGACCGAAACGCGCGGCCACATCGAAGGCGATCAGGTCGTGCACTGGCAGGTCACGCTGAAGGTCGGCATGCGCATCGACGACTGACGCACCCGTCGCCACCCGCCGCGCCGCGGTCCGGATCCGCGCAATACGGATCCGCGCGGCGCCGCGCGCCCATCCGTTCAGGCCCCTTGTCGCGGCCCGGCCGGCGGATACCTGCGGGTATCCATCTCTTGACGCTGATTTTCGTTCATATTAAAAACGATATACCCCACCCACCCCTCGATCAGCCCAGCCATATAACCCGGAGATAACATGAGTCAGCAACGCGAGGCGATCGACACGTACCTCTTGCGCGTCTTGCACACCTTGTTGATGGAGCGCAGCGTCACGCGCGCGGCCGTCAAACTGAACCAGTCGCAACCGGCGATCAGCGCCGCGCTGCGGCGCCTGCGCGACATCACCGGCGATCCGCTGCTGGTGCGCGGCAAGTCCGGCATGGTGCCGACCGAATACGGGCTGCGCCTGCTCGAGCCCGTGCAGAACGCGCTGCGCGAAATCGAGCGCATCAAGTTCCAGCAGCACAACTTCGACCCGGCCACGTCGATCCGCTGCTACCGGATCGGCTGCCCCGACTACCTGAACGTGCTGTTCGTGCCGACCGTCGTCGAACGCTTTCGCCTGGCCGCGCCGAATGCGACGCTCGAGTTCCACTCGCTCGGCCCCGCGTTCGACTACGAGCTCGCGCTGGAAGACGGCAAGCTCGACATCGTCGTCGGTAACTGGCCCGAGCCACCCGAGCAATTGCACCTGTCGAACCTGTTCGTCGACGAAATCGTCTGCCTGATGAGCAACACGCACCCGTTCGCGAAGCGCGGCGGGCTCACGCTCGACCAGTACCTGAACGCGCCGCATCTCGCGCCGACGCCGTACTCGGTCGGCCAGCGCGGCGCGATCGACGTGCATCTCGCGCGCGAACGGCTCAAGCGCCACGTGGTCGTCACGCTGCCGTACTTCAACCTCGCGCCTTACGTGCTCGTGAAGTCGGACCTGATCTTCACGACCACGCGGCTGTTCGCCGATCACTACGCGAAGTTCCTGCCGCTGTCGGTCGTGCCGGCGCCGCTCGACTTCCCGCCGATGCAGTACTACCAGCTGTGGCACGAGCGGTGCCATTACTCCGATGAAGTGCGCTGGCTGCGCAGCCTCGTCGCCGAAGCCACCCGCACGCTGATCGAGGCGTAAGCGCACAGGGCGCGCCCCGCGCGCGCCGGTCACGCCGTTGCGCGTGGCCGCGGCGGGTTGCGCGGCGGGCGGTGGCCGCCACGGCCGCGCACCCGATCCGCAACGTGCTGCGCGACCTCCGCGCCGACGCGTCAGCGCGACGCTTCCACGAGCGCGTGCGCAAGCGCGTTGTGGCGCTCGATCACGGGCGGCAGATCGAGCGTCGCCAGCCGCCCTTCGCGCACCACCACCTTGCCGTTCACCACCGTGTACGCCGTCTGCGACGGCGCGCAGAACACGAGCGCCGCGACCGGGTCGTGCAGCGCGCCCGCGAACAGCGGCTGACGCAGGTCGAACGCGGCGAAATCCGCGGCCATGCCGGGTTTCAGCGCGCCGATGTCGTCGCGGTTGAGCACCTTCGCGCCGCCGAGCGTCGCGATCTCGAGCGCCTCGCGCGCGGTCATCGCGTCGGGCCCGAAGCCGACGCGCTGCAACAGCAGCGCCTGGCGTACCTCGGCGACCATCTGCGCGCCGTCGTTCGATGCGGAACCGTCGACGCCGAGCCCCACCGGCACGCCCGCGAGCCGCATCTTCTTCACCGGCGCGATGCCGGACGCGAGCCGCATGTTCGAGCACGGGCAATGCGCGACACCCGTGCCGGTGCGCGCGAACAGACCGATGCCCGCATCGTCGAGCTGCACGCAGTGCGCATGCCACACGTCGTGGCCGACCCAGCCGAGGTCTTCCGCGTATTCGGCCGGCGTCATCCCGAACTTCTCGCGGCTGTATGCGATGTCGTTGACGTTCTCCGCGAGGTGCGTGTGCAGCGACACGCCGTATTCGCGCGCGAGCACGGCCGCGTCGCGCATCAACTCGCGGCTCACCGAGAATGGCGAGCACGGCGCGACCACCACGCGCAGCATCGCGTAGCGCCCTTCGTCGTGATAGGTCTCGATCAGGCGCTGCGTGTCGCGCAGGATATCCGGTTCGCGCTCGACGACCGAATCGGGCGGCAGCCCGCCGTCGCGCTGGCCGACGCTCATCGCGCCGCGGCTCGCGTGAAAGCGCATGCCGATCCGCCGCGCGGCGCCGATGCTGTCGTCGAGCCGGCTGCCGTTCGGATAGATGTACAGATGGTCGCTCGACGTCGTGCAGCCCGACTGCAGCAGCTCGGCCATCGCGGTGAGCGTCGACACCTCGATCATCTCGGGCGTCAGGTGCGCCCAGATCCGGTACAGGTTCGTGAGCCAGCCGAACAGTTCGGCGTTCTGCGCGGCCGGCACCGCGCGCGTGAGGCTCTGGTACATGTGGTGATGCGTGTTCACGAGCCCCGGGATCACGAGGTGGCCGCGCAGGTCGAGCACTTCGTCGGCCGTGTCGGGCAGCTCGGCGCTCGGGCCGACCGCGACGATCCGGTTGTCTTCGATGTAGAGCCCCGCGTCGCGCAGCTCGCGGCGCGTGTCGTCCATGGTCACGAGCACGTCGGCGTGCTTGACCAGCAGCGTCGTCGGGCGGGATGAGGTGGGGTTCGGCGCGCGTGCGCCGGCGTGCTGCTCGAGATTCATGCGTTCTCCGCGTCGGTCTGCCTCCCGGGTTGCCCTGGAGGCGGTCACACAGCCGTTCGAACGCTGAATCGCGGCACGCCCCGGTGCCTGCGTCCGTTCGAACGCCCTGGCCCGGTTACCCGGCGTGCTCGCCGTCTTCGGGGTACGCGCGGGCCACGGGCCGACGCGCACGGCGGGAGGATCGCCCAAGCGCGCGCCGCGCACAATGCGCGATCCCGAATACCGTCCTTCCGGGATTCGGTATGGTACGCCGCCCGCCGCCCCGCCGGGCGCCCGGCATCCACGCGCGAAGCCCTGTCGGGCGGGCCGTCGACAGCCGCTCATGCGCGGCGCATTATCTTCGATATCGCGCACGAATTTGCACGGGGAACCTTTTTACAATGCCTGCACGGCGCTCGCTTCACGCTCGCCGACGGGTATGTAGCCACGTGACGTGGAGCCTCGATCCGCCGCACAGTCATGGATCGGGTCGCCGCCGAACCTCGCATTCACACAAGGACACAACGAATGGGAAAGCTCACTACCCACGTACTCGATACGGCGCACGGCCGTCCCGGCGCGGCCATCAAGGTCGACCTCTACGCGCTGGACGGCGAATCGCGCCGCGCGATCAAGACCGTGCTGACCAATAGCGACGGCCGCTGCGACGAACCGCTGCTCGAAGGCGCCGCGCTCGCCGCCGGCGAATACGAACTCGTGTTCCATGCCGGCGACTACTTCGCGTCGCTCGGCGTGAAGGTGCCCGAACCCCGCTTCGTCGACCGCGTCGTGCTGCGCTTCGGCATCGCCGACACCGGCGCGCACTACCACGTGCCGCTGCTCGTGTCGCCGTGGTCGTACAGCACCTATCGCGGCAGCTGACACACGAATCAGCGCCTGCATCAAGACAAACGATCTGAGTCTGGAGGAGTTTCATGGAAGGCTTCATCACCGACTGGCTGAACCTCGCGCTGCGATGGCTGCACGTCATCGTCGCCATCGCGTGGATCGGCGAGTCGTTCTATTTCGTCGCGCTCGACAACAGCCTGAAACCGCCGACCGACGCGAACCAGCGCAAGCGCGGCGTGTTCGGCGAGCTGTGGCACGTCCACGGCGGCGGCTTCTACAACATGCAGAAGTACACGGTCGCCCCGCCGGAAATGCCGGACGACCTGCACTGGTCGAAGTGGCCGTCGTACACGACGTGGCTGTCGGGCTTCACGCTGTTCTTCGTGCTGTACCTGCTCGCCCCGAACACGTACCTGATCGACAAGAACGTGCTCGACATGGGCCCGGTGGTCGCCGTCGCCTCCGCGCTCGGCTTCCTCGCGGCCGGCTGGATCGTCTACGACTCGCTGTGCCGCATCCTCGGCACCAACGACCGCGTGCTCGGCATCTGCGTGGGCCTGTACGTCGTCATCGCCGCGTACCTCGCATGCCACATCTTCTCGGGCCGGGCCGCCTACCTGATCGTCGGCGCGATGCTCGCGACGATCATGTCGGCGAACGTGTTCTTCGTGATCATCCCGGGCCAGCGCAAGATGGTCGACAAGATGCTCAAGGGCGAGGAGCCGAATCCGATCTACGGCAAGCGCGGCAAGCAGCGCTCGGTGCACAACACGTACTTCACGCTGCCGGTCGTGTTCGCGATGCTGTCGAACCACTATGCGATGACGTACACGAACAAGTTCAACTGGGTCGTGCTCGTGCTGATCATGCTGGCCGGCGCGCTGATTCGCCAGTTCTTCGTCATGCGCCACCGCGGCAAGCAGCTGTGGTACCTGCCGATCGGCGGCGTCGCGCTGCTGTCGGGCGCGCTGGTGTGGACGATGCCGAAGCCGGTCGCGCCGGAAGCGCAAGCGGCCAACGCACCGAAGATCGTGATCAACGACATCATGCCGATCCTGCAGCAGCGCTGCGTCGCGTGCCACTCGGCCAAGCCGACGCTGATGGGCAGCGCGCCCGCCGGCGTGATGTTCGACACGCCCGACGAAGTGTCGAAGAACGCGCAGCGCATCTACGACCAGGCCGTGCGCCTGAAGGCGATGCCGATCGGCAACGTCACGCACATGACCGACGACGAGCGGACGAAGCTCGCCGCGTGGTTCGAGGGCGGCGCGGTCAAGTAAGCCGCCCGCCGGGCACCGGAAATCATTCACCGGCGCCAGCCTCTTCGTTCTCGGGCCCGGTGACGGGCCCGTTTTTTTGCCCGCGCGGGGGCTGAATGCGCTTCGCGCGTCAGTCGGGCGAGTGGACGTGCCGACCCCGTTCGCGCGCCTGATCCTGATCCCGGCGCTACCCGCGTTTCATGCGCGCCATCCGGACATCCAGCTCGACATGGGCGTGAGCGACCGCGTGGTCGACGTGATCGGCGAAAACGTCGATTGCGTCGTGCGCGGCGGCGAGCCGACCGACCGCGCGCTGGTCGCACGCCACATCGGCGACCTGCGGCTCGGCGTGTACGCATCGCCCGCCTATCTCGCGCGCGCCGGCACGCCGTCGCATCCGGCCGAGCTCGAAGAAACGCATCACCGGGTCGTCGGCTTTCTGTGGGCGCGCACCGGCAAGACGCTGCCGTTCGCGATGGCACGCGACGGCGAGCGGGTCAACGTGCGCGGGCGCTACGTGCTCGCGGTCGACGACGGCAATGCGTACCTCGAAGCCGGCCTCGCGGGGCTCGGCATCCTGTGGCTGCCGGACTACATGGCCGCCGCGCATCGCGCGAGCGGCGAGCTGGTGCCGCTGTTCGAGCAGTGGCAACTCGAACCGATGCCGATGTATGTCGCCTTCCCGCCGAACCGGCACGTCAGCGCGAAGCTGCGCGTATTCGTCGACTGGGTGGCCGAGCTGATGGCGCGGCATGCGCCGGTCGCGAGCCGCCGCCGCGGTCAGGGTGCGCGCGATACGCGCAAGGGCGCGGCGGCCTGATTCGCCTGAAAACGACGCGCATGAAAAAACCCGCGCGAATCGCGCGGGTTTCGATCGACGGACGATCGGCCCGACTCAGGCCGTCAACGCATGCAGCGCGTCGTCGGTGAGCCACAGCGATTCCGGCAGATCCTGCTCGTTCAGGTTCAGGCCGTCGCCACCGCGATCGACGACGATGAAGTCGCTGACGCCGCCGAGCGCGATCAGCGGGTGATGCCACACGCCCTTCGCGTAGTTCACGCCCTGCCAGCCGCTCGTGACGAACGCGCGGATCTTCGCCGGATCGAGATCGCCCGCCGGCGCGACGACGACGAGATACGGCCGGTCGTTCAGCGGCACGAACGCCTGGCTGCCGAGCGGGTGCCGCTCCAGCATCTTCACTTCGAACGGCAGCGTGCGCGGCTGGCCGCGAAACAGGTTGACGAGCGGGCGGCCGCCTTCGTCGGCCACGTCGACTTTCGCGAGATCGTGAAAGCGGATCGTCGTGCCGAGGTTGATCGGGATCTGCTTCGCCCCTTCCGTTTCGATCACGTCGCCGAACGGCGCGAAGGCTTCCCTGGTCAGCGGTTCGATGGCAAGCGTCTTCATTTGTCGAGCGTCCCCCACAGGCGCAGGCGCGACACGCCGCCGTCCGGAATGATGTTCAGCCGCACGTGCGTGACCGGGCCGAGCGACGCGATCTCATGTTCGAAGTAGTGCTGCTTGTCCATCTGCAGCTTCTGCTCGCCGAGCAGCACCGGCCAGAACATCGACTGCGTGATCAGCGAGCTGTCGGTGCCGCCCGACACGTACGCGGCCTGGATCGAGCAGCGGTCCGGGTAGTTGCCCTTGAAGAACGCGGTATCGACTTCAATCTTGCGGATCACGCCCGGCTGCGCGAGCGCGATGATCGCCCAGTCGTTGCCCGGTTCGCGGCGGCGGCGGGTTTCCCAGCCGTCGCCCATGTTCACGCCGCGGCCCGGCAGCAGCAGGTTCGACGCGACGCCGAAGTGCTGGTTGTTCGCGGCCACCACGTAGCCGCCGTTTTCCATCGCCGCGAGATCGAACTGCTCGGTCGCGCTCGCGCCGGCCCAGTCGAGCTGCGGCTGGCCGTACACGCGCAGGCGCGCGATGCCGCCGTCCGGGTAGATGTTCACGCGCAGGTGCGTGAACGCACGCGCGTCGCTCGCTTCGACGTAGTGGTGGCTGTTGCCCTGCAGCGTCGTCGACGGCACGATCTCGACCCAGTCGGTCGCCTGCGTCGGCGCGCCGTCGGCCACGAACGCGGCCTCGATCGACGCGGCCGGCGGAAAGTTGCCGGTGAAGTGGCTCGTGTCGATGTCGAAGCCCTTGATCACGCCCGGCCGCGCGAGCTTGACGATGCACCAGTCGTAGCCGGTCGTACGCTTGCGGCGCGTTTCCCAGCCGTCCATCCACTTGCCGTGATCGTCGTACTTGCCGGGAATGAAGACGGCCGGCTCGGGGTTCAGCATCCGCTCCTTCGGCGCGAAGAAATCGTCGCTGGCCTCGAGCGCCTGCGCACCGAGACGCGGGTCGGCAAGGTTCACGTAGCGCCGCGTGAAATCGGGTGCGTTCGGATCGAGAAGCGGAACAGCCATGATGTTTCCTTGTTTCAGTGAGGCGATCGGGCCGCCGCGACGCGGCGGCCCGGAGTGCGGTGTCAGGCGTCGACGTCAGGCGTCGATCAGGTCGTCGAGGCGAAAGCGCGCGATCCGGTAGATCTGGTCGAGGCTCGCGCGCAGCTCCTCGTCGCGCGAATGATTCACGCGCGACTCGAAGTTCGCGATGATGCCGTGGCGGTCATAGCCGCGCACCGCGAGGATGAACGGGAAGCCGAATTTCTCGCGATACGTGCGGTTCAGCGTCAGCAGCTTGTCGAATTCTTCCTGCGTGCACTGGTCGAGGCCCGCGCCGCTCTGCTCGCGGGTCGACTCGGCCGTCAGCTCGCCGCGCACGGCGGCCTTGCCGGCCAGCTCCGGGTGGGCGTTGATCAGGGCGAGCTGGCGCGCTTCGCCGCCGGTTTCCACCGCATCCGACATCGTCTCGTGCAGCGCGTCGATGCTCGCGAACGGCCGCTTGCCCGCGGCGACCTCGGCCACCCACGGCGAATGTTCGAAGATGCCCGACAGCGCCGCGACGAATGCGCCGGGCGCCATCGTGTTCAGTTGCTCCAACGTGTAACGCATCGCCTTCATGCTTTCCCTTCGTTTCGATGATTGGGCTGATACGGATGATGTTCACGCCAGTGACGCGCGATATCGACACGGCGCGTCACCCATACGCGATCGTGCTGCTCGATGTGGTCGAGAAAACGCTGCAGCCCGCGGAACCGGCCCGGCCGGCCGAGCAGCCGGCAGTGCATGCCGATCGACAGCATCTTCGGCGCCTCGTCGCCCTCCGCGTACAGTACGTCGAAGGCGTCGCGCAGGTACTGGAAGAAGTGGTCGCCGGTGTTGAAGCCCTGCGGCGTCGCGAAACGCATGTCGTTCGTGTCGAGCGTGTACGGCACGATCAGTTGCGGCGACGTGCGGCCGCCCGACACCTCGACGTCCATCCAGAACGGCAGGTCGTCGCCGTAGTTGTCGGAGTCGTACAGGAAGCCGCCGTATTCGGCGACCAGGCGGTGCGTATTGGGGCTGTCGCGGCCCGTGTACCAGCCGAGCGGACGCTCGCCCGTCACGCGCTCGATCGCCTCCATCCCGAGGCGCATGTGCTCGGCTTCGAGCTCCGGCGTCATGCTCTGGTAGTGGATCCAGCGCCAGCCGTGGCACGCGATTTCATGGCCGAGCTCGACGAATGCGCGCGCAAGCTCCGGATGACGCTCGATCGCCATGCCGACGCCGAATACCGTCAGCGGCAATCCGCGCTTCTCGAATTCGCGCAGGATGCGCCACACGCCGGCCCGCGACCCGTATTCGTAGATCGACTCCATGCTCATGTGGCGGTCCGGGTACGCGGCCGCGCCGACGATTTCGGACAGGAACTGCTCGGAGCCCGGATCGCCGTGCAGCACGCAGTTCTCGCCGCCCTCCTCGTAGTTCAGCACGAATTGCACGGCGACGCGGGCGCGCCCCGGCCAGTTCGCCTGCACGGGATGGCGGCCGTAGCCGATCAGGTCGCGAGGATAGTTGGGATCGAGTGGCATGGGTTCGAGGTGCGGCGAAAGCCTTGCTGAAGTAATGGGTTCGCATCGGCTGCACGGCGCCCCGAGGCCGGCCGCACGAGCCGATGCGATGACGGCCCAGTGTAGCGAAAACGCTCATACGCGCCCATACAGCGGCGCAGATAGTGCGTGTCAGACGGTGTGTATGTGCGGTTGCGGCAAATTCGGGCCCGGCTGCGCCGCCTCGCCGTCCGGCGGGCTGAAGCGGGCGAACGCGCCGTCGTAGCGCTTCGGCAGCGGGCGCGCGTAGTCGCCGCGCTTCGCGGTCGCGAGGCGCAGCGCGACGAGCGCCTCGGCCCACTTCACGGCCGCCGTGACGCCCTCGACCACCGGCGCGCCGATCTGCTGCTCGATCTCGTGCGCGAATTCGGCCATTCCCGCGCAGCCGAGCACGATCGCGTCGGCGCCGTCCTCGTCGAGCGCGCGCCGGCATTCGTCGACGATGATCCGGCGCGCGGCCGAGCCGGGCCGGTCGAGTTCGAGCACCGCGACGTCGGTCGCGCGCACGTTGCGGCAGAACCGCTTCATCCCGTAGCGTTCCGCGAGGTGCCACGCCATCCCGCAGGTGCGCGCGAGCGTCGTCACGACCGAGAAGCCCGGCGCGAGCACACTCGCCGCATGCATCGCGGCCTCGGCGATGCCGATCACCGGCCCGCGCGCGAGCTCACGCGCCGCATACAGGCCCGGGTCGCCGAAACACGCGATCACGTACGCGTCGCAACCGTCGCGCTCGCCTTGCGCGATCTCGGCAAGCAGCCCCGGCGTCGCGAGCGCCTCGTCGTAATACCCTTCGATCGACGGCGGGCCCATCGGCGGGCTCACGGCCACGATCTCCGTGCCGGCGGCCGCGACCTCGCGCGCGCAGCGGCCCATCGCGTCGGTCATCCGCTGCGTCGTATTCGGATTGATCAGTCGGATCTTCATCGCCCGCTCCTTACGCCTTCGCGCTCGCGAGCATCCGGTAGAACACGAAGCCGAGCCCCGCGCCGATGAACCACGAGAAATTCGCGACGCCCTCCCAACCCGGCACCATCACGCAGGCGACCGCGATCACCGCGGCCGGCAGCAGCGCCGCAAGCGCACGGCGATTCACGCCGCCCGTATACCAGTAGGCGCCGCTTTCCGACATCGTGTACAGGTCGTCGCGCACGAGGCGGCCGCGCTTGACGAGGTAGAAGTCGGCGATCAGCACGCCGTACAGCGGACCGATGAACGCGCCAAGCACGTCGAGCGTGTAGTGGATCACGGCCGGGTTGTTGAACAGGTTCCACGGCGTGATGAAGATCGACGCGACGGCGGCGAGCATCCCGCCCGCGCGCCAGCTGATCAGGCGCGGCGCGACGTTCGAGAAATCGAACGCGGGCGACACGAAGTTCGCGACGATGTTGATGCCGATCGTCGCGATCGTGAACGTCAGCGCGCCCAGGATCACCGCGGTCGGATGGTCGATGCGGCCGACCGTCTCGACCGGGTCCGTGATGAGCTGGCCGAACACCGGCAGCGTCGCGGCGGTGGTGATCACCGTGACGAGCGAGAACGCGAGGAAGTTGACCGGCAGCCCCCAGAAATTGCCGCGCTTCACGTCGCCGAACGAGCGGCAGTAGCGCGAGAAATCGCCGAAGTTCAGCATCGGCCCGGAGAAGTACGACACGACGAGCGACACGGCGGTGATCATCACCGGAATCACTTCCGCGCCGTGATACTTGACGCCGCCGAGGTTGATGCCGATGTTGCGCCAGCCCGCGCGCCACACCATGTAGCCGGCGAGGACGAACATCACGACGTAGACGGCCGGGCCCGCGAAATCGATGAACTTCTTGATCGTCTCCATCCCGTTCCAGAACACGAACGCCTGGAGCACCCACAGCAGCATGAAGCCGGCCCAGCCGACCGCCGACAGCCCGAGAAAGCCGTAGCGATGGACGTCCGCGTACGGCAGCCATTGCGGGAAGAATTTGAGCACGACGATCACGAGCGCGCTCGACGCCAGATACGTCTGGATCCCGTACCACGCGATCGCGATCAACCCGCGGATCACGGCCGGCACGTTCGCGCCGAGCACGCCGAACGTCGCGCGACACGCGACCGGATACGGCACGCCGATCTGCTGGCTCGGCCGCGCGATCAGGTTGCACAGCGCGTTCACGAGGCCGATGCCGACGATCAGCGCGATCAGCACCTGCCAGCTCGTCAGCCCGAGCGCGAACAGGCTGCCCGCGAACACGTAACCGCCGACGCTGTGCACGTCCGACATCCAGAACGCGAAGATGTTGTACGCGCCCCATGTCTGATTCTTAAGGGGTGCCAAATCTTCGTTATACAGACGTTCGCTGTAACCATCCGGCAGTGCCGAACCACCGCCCTCGCCGCCTTCTTCCGCCGGATAGGCGCTGTCGTGCGCCACACTGAACTGAGCCATGACTTCTCCTTGACGCGGCCGCAAGGCCGCTCCACCGTCATCGATATCGCCCCGGATCGTCGCCCGGAGTCGGACCAGCGGCCCGCGGCAAACGCCGGGGGCCTGCATTTCGCTCGTTCTGTGGCGCGCGGCCGTGTTCGCGTCGCCGCTCAGGCGCCGCCGAACACTTCGCGCAAATCGACCTGCCCTTGCGCGGGCCGGTCCAGCATCTTCAGTTCGACATGCTGCAGGTGGCGCGCCATCAGCGTCACCGCCTGCTTCGGATCGCCCGCCTCCAGCGCGGCGAGGATCTCGTCGTGGTCGTCGCACGAGCACGGGCTGCGCCCGTGCGATTCGTACAGCGCCGACATCAGCGTCGAGCGTGCGACGAGCCCTTCGAGGCACTCGCTGAGCGTCGCATTGCCCATCAGCGCGGCAAGCGCCGTATGGAATTCGCCCGACAGCCGGATCCACGCCGCGAAGTCGTGCCGCTCGAACGCCTTGCGTTCCTTGTCGATCAGCGCGGCGACGCCCTTCAGCCGCCTGGCGCCGGGGCCGGTCGCGAGCCGCTCGACCACGGCCAGCTCGATGATCCGGCGCATCTCGAACACTTCGTGCACGTCCTGCAGCGTCGGGCTCGCGACGAACGCGCCGCGGTTCGGCTCCAGGTCGACCAGCTTGTCGGTCGCGAGCTGCGCGAGCGCCTGGCGGATCGTTCCGCGCTTCACGCCGAACACGTCGCAGAGCTGCGCCTCCGTGAGCTTCGCGCCGGGCGCGAGCCGATGCTCGAGGATCGCGGTGCGGATCCGCTCGGCGATCGCTTCAGGGCTGGCCGCACCGGACGGAGGGGAATCAGGCTCGTTCATGATCGGCATCGTGTGATGGTCCTCATCCTAGGGTGGACATAAAGATTGTCAACAATTCTTTTGAAGGATTTCGCACAATCGGCGTGCGCCGGCGTGCCTTCATTCGGTGCAACGCGCACGAAATCCATGCACATCAAGCCTCACAGGCAAGACGGAGGCCCTTCTCGTCGTATACCCTTCCGCCGATTTTGTTGACAAAAATGGTGCAAAACCGGGCGAAACTCAGGTCGGCGTCAACGAAAAATATCGACCGTTAGTTGCGTATTTGCATAAAGAAAAAGGCGGGAAACCGCCTTTCGATCGATCGCGCCGGCATCGCCGGCGTCAGCCGAGATGCGGGTAGTCCGACAGCGTGAGCCGGAACCCGTGCGCATTCGCGACCAGTTGCGCCTGTGCGCCGAACGGCAGCGTCAACAGGTCGGGCACATGGCCGAACTGGAGCCCCGTGACGACCGGAATCCCGACCACTGCCCGTACCTGGTCGATCATCGCCTGCATGTC
The DNA here is from genome assembly GCF_020419985.1 of Burkholderia sp. AU32262. NCBI lineage: Bacteria > Pseudomonadati > Pseudomonadota > Betaproteobacteria > Burkholderiales > Burkholderiaceae > Burkholderia > Burkholderia sp. AU32262. The sequence continues at coordinate 74,666 of NZ_JAIZRS010000020.1, read as the reverse complement.
GTAGCCGTTGTCGTACTCGAACGGCCGCGCGCCGGTGAACTGGCCGAGCACGAGCGCCTGCTGGCGCGCGAGCAGCCCCGACAGGTGCAACTGATAGATCATCCGCTCGATCCGGAACGGCTGCTCGTTGACGTCTTCGATGAACAGGATGCCGCCCTCGATGTCGGGCATGTATGGCGTGCCGACCAGCGACGTGAGGATCGCGAGGTTGCCGCCCCACAGCGTGCCCGTCACGTTCACCGCCTGCACCTGCGGGGCGTCGGCCACGATCGTCGTGCTCGGCTGCGTCAGCGTCTGCCAGAAATGCTGCATCGTGAAGTCGCTCGGCGTTTCCGCGCCGAAATCGGCCGACAGCATCGGGCCGCCGAACGTCTTGATGCGCGCCTTCGCGTACAGCGCCAACTGGATCGCCGTGAAGTCGCTGTGACCGACGAGCGCGACCGGCTGGTCGCGCAGCCGGCGTTCGAGCCCGCGATAGTCGAGCCCGTGCAGGATGCGCGCGGCGCCGTAGCCGCCGCGCACCGCGAGCCCGATGTCCGGCAACGGCCGTGCGGGATCGGCGAGGCGGTTCAGGTCGCCTGCCCGCTCGCCGTCGGTGCCGCCGAAACGCTGGAAGCGGCGCTGCGTCGCCTCGATGTTCTCGATGCGCTGCTGCGCGGTGCTCAGGCGCTCGAGCGCGCGGTTGATCGCGTCGGGGTCGTGCGGATAGCCGGACGGCGCCAGCAGGCGAATGGTGTAGGACGCGGCGGGCTGGAAGGACATGGCGGAAGGTGTCGGAGGTCGTCAAACCTGCTTAGAGGGTCCGAACCGTGGGCGGTTCACGAAACCATGCGCGCCCACAACGACGGACGCGGCGGCGACGCGCCTATGACGCGCCGGATTCGGCGTCGCGGGCAAGCCGTGCTTCGCGCAGCGCGCGTCGGCGCTCGGCGAAGAACGACTTCAGCGCGGCGCCGCATTCGTTGGCGAGCACGCCGCCCGTCACTTCGGTGTGGTGGTTCAGTTGCGGATTCGCGAATGCGTCGATCACGCTGCCGCACGCGCCCGTCTTCGGGTCGGCCGCGCCATAGACGACCCGCGCGATGCGGGCATGCATGATCGCGCCCGCACACATCAGGCACGGCTCGAGCGTCACATACAGCTCGCAGCCGGGCATCCGGTAATTCCGCAGGTGCTGCGCAGCCATGCGCAGCGCGGCCATTTCGGCATGCGCGGACGGGTCGTGCCCGCCGATCGGATGGTTGAAGCCGCGCGCGATCACTTCGTCGCCGCGCACGAGCACCGCGCCGACCGGCACTTCGCCGGCCGCGCGCGCCTCTTCGGCGGCGGCCTGCGCAAGACGCATGAAATGCAGATCGCGCGCCGAGATGGGCGCGGCTTCCAGAACGGGAGAATCGGCGGCGGGTTCAGCGCCCGAGGCGGCTGCCGCAAGGCCGGCAGGGGCTGCGTCGGGCAGCGCGCCGGACGTCACATCGGCCCCGCTTCGGCGGGCGCTTCGTCGAGCCCGCGCTCGCACAGGCGTTCCGCGATACGTCGGCAGTAGTCGCGCGGCATCACCATCGGGCCGCCGCGCAGCGATTCGAGCGCCATGTCGAGCGCGAGGATCTTCGCTTGCAGCCGGCAGCGCGCGGCGCGGTCGCTGACCGCCTGCACCTCGTCGTGCAGGTTGCGCAGCGCGCGCAGTTGTTCGACGGCCGGCGGCACGAAGCCCGCATTCTTCAGGATACGGTTAGCCACCCGCACCTCCTCGGGCACGAGCAGGTCGTCATCCAGCGCCTGCGGCGCGCCGGTACCCGGCAAATCGTCGAACTCGCCCCGCGCGGCGGCGGCGGCAATACGTTGTTCGACCAGAGCGTCAAGCAATCTCATCAGTCAATCGGAACAATGCGGCAGGCCGAATTCTATCAGGGTGACGCCGGTATGACAGGCCCTTCGAATACATGCTCGATATTGTGCTTTTAGGGGCCGAATCGCAGCGCATGCGCGCCGATCGCAGCCACTTGCCGCGCTGCTGCGCCGCAGCAGGCCGAGCGCCGTTCGGCCGCGTCCGACCGGGCGCGATGTCCGACCCATTTTTTATCCGAGCCAGGCGCTGGCCACTGCCCGCCCCGAGAAAACGCGAGGCGCCCCACTCCCCGCCCGATTACGCAGCCACCGTTTCCTGTCGCGCTTTCGCGAACGGGCGGAACAGCGTCGCGATCAGGAACGCGCCGATCCCGATCGCGAACGAGCCGAGGTACAGCCAGCCGTAGCTGCCGAGCGCATCGACGATCAGCCCGCCGGCCACCGGGCCCGCGGCCATCCCGAGGCTGCCAGCCATCGCGCAGCCGCCGATCACCGTGCCCATCATGCGCAGCGGGAAATTCTCGCGCGCGAGCACCGAATACAGCGGCATCACGCCCGCATAGATGAAGCCGAACAGCGTCGCGACCGCGTAGAAGCCGTCGAGCGTGCGCACGAAGTAGTAGCCGAGCGCGCCGAACGCCTGCGCGAGCAGTCCGGCGACCAGCATGCGCTTGGCGCCGAGGCGGTCGCCGAGTATCCCGAACGCGATCCGGCCGCCCATGCCGGCCAGCCCTTCGACGCTGTAGATCGACACGGCGACGATCAGCGGAATCCCGCAGGTCACCGCATAGCTGACCGTATGGAAGATCGGGCCCGAATGCGTCGCGCAACAGAAGAAGTTGGTCAGCACCAGCACCATGAACTGCGGCGAGCGCAGCGCATCCGCGACCGACATCGTCGGGGCCGGCGCGCCGGCAGGCGCCGACTCGGCCGCCGCCTGCGCGGACGCGTGCTCGAGCGCGGGCGCCCGGCGCACCAGCAGCGACACCGGAATCATCACGACGGCCGCCAGCACGGCGATCAGCAGCATCGACGTGCGCCAGTCTCGCACCGACACGAGCCACGCGGCCAGCGGCGCCATCGTCATCGGCGCCATTCCCATGCCGGCCGACACGAGCGACACCGCGAGGCTGCGGTGCGTGTCGAACCAGCCGGTCACGCACGCCATCATCGGTGCGAATATCGCGGCCGTCGCGCTGCCGACGGCCAGTCCGAAGGTGAGCTGGAACACCAGCAGCGAGGGCGCGCGGCTCGCGAGCGCCAGGCTGGCCGACAACAGCACGGCCCCCGCGATGACGACGGGCCGCGTGCCGACGCGGTCCGACAGACTGCCCCACGCCATGCTCGCAAACGCCATCGCGATGAAGCCGAGCGTCATCGCCGCGGAAATACCGGTCATCGACCAGCCCGTATCGTGCGCGATGGACCGCAGGAACACCGGCAACGAAAACATCGCGCCGATCGCGACGCACCCCATCAGGCCGCCCGCGGCGACAATGACCCAGCGGTATCGGGAATCCGGCATGTGGCGTGTCATGGGGTTTCTCCTCGTTCGTTGCGCCATTCGCGGAAAACCGGGGGGGCCGGCCGCATGGCGCGGCGCACTGCCCGGTCGACATCGATACGACGGGCGACGCATCCGGGAATCGACATGCGGCGCGCATCGGGCCACGTTTTTTATTGTCGGCGATCCCGCTCGGCTCGCAAGGGTCGGTTCACCCGCTCGCGCCGCCGCCTGCCGCCGCCCCTTTTTCCACCACGGGAAATCGAAATCAGAAATGCTTGGTTGGGGCGCGCCCTTGCGCTGGCTACACTCGCCTCATCTTGTCATAACAAGTTGACCGATGCCCCCACCCAACGTCGTGCCGCTGTCAGCGGCCCCGCTCTACGTGCAGATCAAGGACACGCTGCGCGCGCGCATTCTCGACGGCACCTATGCGCCGCACAGCCGGATGCCGTCCGAGCACGAACTGTGCGCGATGTTCGACGTCAGCCGCATCACGGTGCGCCAGGCGCTCGGCGACCTGCAGAAGGAAGGCCTGCTGTTCAAGCTGCACGGCAAGGGCACGTTCGTGTCGAAGCCGAAGGCCTTCCAGAACGTGACGTCGCTGCAAGGGTTCGCCGAGGCGATGTCGTCGATGGGCTACGAGATCGTCAACCAGTTGCGCAGCCTGCGCACCGTGAAGGCCGATCGCCATCTCGCGACGAAGCTGAACGTGCCGGAAGGCGCGCCGCTCGTCGAGATCCATCGCGTGCGGCTGCTGAACCGCGAACCCGTGTCGCTCGAACAGACCTGGGTGCCGGAGGCGCTCGGCAAGCGGCTCGCGGGTGCCGATCTCGCGACCCGCGACATCTTCCTGATCCTGGAGAACGACTGCGGCATCCCGCTCGGCCACGCCGACGTGTCGATCGACGCGATCCTCGCCGACGACGACATCGTCGACGCACTGCACGTCGAGGAAAGCAGCCCCGTGCTGCGCATCGAGCGCCTCACGCACGACGCGTCGGGGGCGCCGATCGACTACGAACACCTGTACTTCCGCGGCGACGCCTTCCAGTACCGGTTGCGCGTCGACCGGCAGAAGGCGCGCAAACCTGCAAGGAACCCACGATGAACACCCATGTGCACGAATACGACATCGTCGTGGTCGGCGGCGGCACGGCCGGGCCGATGGCGGCCATCAAGGCGAAGGAGCGCGATCCGTCGCTGCGCGTGCTGCTGCTCGAGAAGGCCAACGTCAAACGCAGCGGCGCGATCTCGATGGGGATGGACGGCCTGAACAACGCGGTGATTCCCGGCCATGCGACGCCCGAGCAGTACACGCGCGAGATCACGATCGCCAACGACGGGATCGTCGATCAAGCGGCCGTGTACGCGTACGCGGCGCACAGCTTCACGACGATCGAGCAGCTCGATCGCTGGGGCGTGAAGTTCGAGAAGGACGGCACCGGCGACTACGCGGTGAAGAAGGTCCATCACATGGGCTCGTACGTGCTGCCGATGCCGGAAGGACACGACATCAAGAAGGTGCTGTACCGGCAACTGAAGCGCGCGCGCATCGCGATCACGAACCGGATCGTCGCGACGCGCGTGCTGACCGACGCGCAGGGCCGCGCGAGCGGCGTGCTCGGCTTCGACTGCCGCACCGCCGAGTTCCACGCGATCCGCGCGAAGGCCGTGATCCTCTGCTGCGGCGCGGCCGGCCGCCTGGGCCTGCCGGCGTCGGGCTACCTGATGGGCACGTACGAGAACCCGACCAACGCGGGCGACGGCTACGCGATGGCCTATCACGCGGGCGCGGCGCTCGCGAATCTCGAATGCTTCCAGATCAATCCGCTGATCAAGGACTACAACGGCCCGGCGTGCGCGTACGTGACGGGGCCCCTTGGCGGATTCACCGCGAACGGCAAGGGCGAACGCTTCATCGAATGCGACTACTGGAGCGGCCAGATGATGTGGGAGTTCTACCAGGAACTGCAAAGCGGCAACGGCCCGGTATTCCTGAAGCTCGACCATCTCGCGGAAGAAACGATCCAAACCATCGAGCAGATCCTGCATACGAACGAACGGCCGAGCCGCGGCCGCTTCCATGCGGGGCGCGGCACCGACTACCGCCGCCAGATGGTCGAGATGCACATCTCCGAAATCGGCTTCTGCAGCGGCCACAGCGCATCCGGCGTGTACGTGAATGCACGCGCGGAGACGACCGTGCCGGGGCTTTACGCAGCGGGCGACATGGCGGCCGTCCCGCACAACTACATGCTCGGGGCGTTTACGTACGGCTGGTTCGCCGGGCAGAACGCGGCCGATTACGTGGCCGGCCGCGACCATGCGCCGGTGGACGACGAACAGGTCGACGCCGAGCGCACCCGCGTGCTCGCACCGCTGCTGCGCGAGCGCGGCCTCGCGCCGGCGCAGGTCGAGTACAAGCTGCGCCGCATGGTGAACGACTACCTGCAACCGCCGAAGGTGACGCGCAAGATGGAAATCGGGCTGCAACGCTTTGACGCCATTACCGAGGATATCGAAGAGATCAAAGCGAACCATCCGCACGAGCTGATGCGCGCCGCCGAAGTGCGCGCGATCCGCGACTGCGCGGAAATGGCCGCGCGCGCGTCGTTGTTCCGCACCGAAAGCCGCTGGGGCCTGTACCACCATCGCGTCGATTTTCCGCATCGCAACGATGCCGAATGGTTCTGCCACACCTGGCTGCGCAAGGATGCCGCGGGCGCGATGCGCAGCGAGAAGCGGCCGGTCGAGCCGTACGTCGTGCCGCTTGCCGACGACGAACGCGGCGCCTACGCGCAATTGCGCATCCGCGAACCGGCCGCGCTCGCGGCCGCCCTTTGAGGAACCTTGCCATGCCGCATACCCCGCACGACATCTTCCAGCGCAGCAGCGCGCCCGTGACGATCGACGAGTCGCTGTGCATCGCCGACAAGGGCTGCACCGTGTGCGTCGACGTATGCCCGCTCGACCTGCTCGCGATCGACGTCACCAAGGGCAAGGCCTACATGCAGTTCGACGAATGCTGGTACTGCATGCCGTGCGAACGCGATTGCCCGACCGGCGCGGTCAAGGTCGACATCCCTTACCTGCTGCGCTGACACGGCGCGCGGCCCCGCACCGGCGACGGCACGACCGAGCCGGCCTCCGTCGACATCGAGCGCCGCTGTCTCGCGCTATTGCGCGAACGTCGCATCAGTACGCATGCCGGCCCGTTCACCGCACCGACTTTATCCATGACCGCTTCTTCCTCCGCTTTTCCGCTGCCGGGCGTGCCGGCCGGCGATCACGCCGATCATGCCGCGCTCGTCGCGCGCCTCGCCGCAGCCGATGCATCGGTGCGCCGCATCGCGCTGCTCGAACTCGCCGACCTCGAAGCGCCCGAACTCGTGCCGTCGTTCGTCGCGGCGCTGCGCGACGATGCGTCGGCCGACGTGCGCCGCGAGGCTGCACGCGTGCTCGACGCGTGGGAGCAGCCCGATGTCGTCGACGCGCTGTGCCACGCGCTGCTCGATCCGGACGGCGGCGTGCGCGCGACCGCCGCGCAAAGCCTGTCCGAACTGAAGAGCGCGGCATCGGGCGCCGTGCTGTGCCGCTGGGCCGACCGGCCCGAGCCGTTCGTGCGCGCCGCCGTGCTGCGCGGCTTGCGCGAGTTGCGCGACCCCGATGCGTTCGCGCCGGCGCTGCGCGCGCTCGATGCAAGCAATGCGGACGTCCGCGCCGAGGCGGTCGTCGTGCTCGGCTGGCTCAAGGACGGCCGCGCGCTGCCGCCGCTCGCGCGCGTCGCGACCACGGACACCGATGTGGACGTGCGCCGCGCCGCGGTCGGCGCAATCGGATTTGCTTCGGCGAGCGATGCGGCCGTCGTCACCGCATTGCTCGCCGCGCTGCGCGACGCCGCATGGCAGGTACGCGAGGAAGCCGCTGCCACGCTCGGCAAGCTGCGCGCCGCCGTTGCGCGCGACCCGCTCGTCGCCGCGCTCGACGACGATTACTGGCAAGTGCGCGTGCGCGCCGTCCGCGCACTCGGCCAATTGCGCGATGCGGCCGCGGCATCGGCCGTCGTCGCGCTGCTCTCGCATGCGATCAGCAATCTGCGCAAGGAGGCCGCACTCGCGCTCGGCGAATTGCGCGACCGGGAGACGCTGCCCGCGCTGCACGGCGCACTCGACGATCGCGACCCCGAAGTACGCAAGGCCGCGCGGATCGCGATCGGACAGATCGACGAGGCGTCGCGATGATCGCGCCGACCGAAATTGCACTCGATCACCCCGCGCATGCACTGACGTTGCACTGGCCCGGCGGCGTCACGCAACGCATCGGCTATGCGCGGTTGCGCGGCGATTGCCCGTGTGCGCAATGCCGGAGAATCCGCTTCGATGGCGGCCATATCGACGCGCGGGCCAGCCTGACGTTGGACGGCGTGGAAGCGCTCGGCTACGGCGTGCGCTTCCTGTTCGGCGACGGCCATGCACGCGGCATCTATCCGTGGCCGTACCTGGCGGAGATCGCGTCGCGGCGATGACCCGGCTGCCGCGGTCGCGCGGGCCGGATGGCAGGCATGCGCAAACGCTGCGATACTGACGCCCACGATCGCATCACCCACCGTGGGAGCAGCATCATGCAAACCGCAGTCGGATTCATCGGCCTCGGCGTGATGGGCACGCCGATGGCGCTCAATCTCGCGCGCGCCGGCACGCCGCTCGTCGTGTGGAGTCGTTCGCACCGCAGCGACGATGCACTGCGCGACGCCGGCGCACGGGTGGCCGACGGCATCGACGACGTATTCGCGTCCTGCCGCACCGTGATCCTGATGCTCGCGAACGACGCGGCCATCGATGCCGCTCTCGCCCGCGGCACACGTGCTTTTGCCGCGCGGGTCGGTGGACACACGATCGTCAACATGGGCACGAATGCGCCCGAGTATTCTCGCGCGCTCGCCGACGACATCGCCGCCGCATCAGGCCGCTACGTCGAGGCGCCGGTATCGGGCTCGCGCAAGCCGGCCGAAGCCGGTCAGCTCGTCGTGATGCTGGCCGGCGCGCCGGACGATGTCGATGCCATCCGCACGCTCGTGAAGCCGCTGTGCCGCGACAGCTTCGTGTGCGGCGACGTGCCGGCGGCGCTGACGATGAAACTCGCGGTCAACCTGTTCCTGATCACGATGGTCACCGGTCTCGCCGAAGCCACGCACTTCGCGCAACGTCACGGCATCGACCTCGCGCGCTTCGCCGACGTGCTGAATGCCGGCCCGATGGCGAGCGACGTGTCGCGCGTGAAGCTCGGCAAGTTCGTCACGGAAGATTTCTCGGTGCAGGCCGCGATCAGCGACGTGCTGAAGAACGCGCGCCTCGTCGCCGAGTCCGCGCGCGGCATCGGCATCGCGTCGCCGCTGCTCGACATCTGCCATGCGCTTTACGCGGAAACCGAGCAGGCCGGCCATGGCGCGGCCGACATGGTCGCCGTGATTCGTGCGATCGAACGGCGCACCGGGGACATGCCATGAGCGGCGTGCACACTCACCTATTCGTTCGCAGCGGCAGGTAGGCACAACCATGTCCGCTACCGGCACGTCCGCAACCGGCAACGCTGCACCGTTGCGCCCCGTTCCCGCCGTGATCGGCATCGTGCTGCGCGAGCGCGACGTGCTGCTCGTGCGCCGCGCGAACCCGCCCGATGCCGGCTGCTGGGGCTTCCCCGGCGGCAAGATCGAGCCGGGCGAGCCGCTTGCCGAGGCGGTCGTGCGCGAGATCGCGGAAGAAACGACGATCGACGTGGAGGCGCTCGACGCCTTTACCGCGCTGGACGCGTTCGATTACGATGCGTACGGCGCCGTGCGCCAGCATTTCATCATGGTCGCGGTGCTGTGCAGATGGCTGCGCGGCACGCCAGCCGCCGGCGACGACGCGCTCGACGCGCGCTGGTTCAGCCTCGACGAACTCGACCGCGACGATTTGCCGATGAGCGCGGGCGTGCGCGATGTCGCGCGACGGGCGATCGAGCGGGCGGTGGTGCTGGAGCACGCGCGGCAGCCATCCGCGTGACACTTCGCTGTCGCTTGTGCATTACCGCGACGCGTTCGCTCCGTCACCGAGGCGGCCCCAGCCGAGCGCCAAGTCATCCCATATCAAACCATGATCAAAATTCGACAATCCACCGAGGCCGACGGCACACGCGTACTGGACATCTGGCGCCAAGCCGTCGATGCCACGCATCACTTCCTGAGCGAAGACGATCGTCGCGCGATCGAATCCAAAGTCGTCGCGTTCCTGCCGAGCGCACCGCTCGATCTGGCCGTCGACGAAACCGATCGCCCGATCGGCTTCATGCTGCTCGACGGCAGCCACATGGAAGCGCTGTTCGTCGATCCCGCCCACCATCGCGCGGGGGTCGGGCGGCTGCTCGTCGACGAGGCGATCAAGCGCCATCCCGACCTGTCGACCGACGTCAACGAACAGAACGAAGCGGCGGCACGATTCTATGAACGGCTCGGATTCGAGCGCTGCGGGCGATCGGAGCTGGATGGACAAGGGCGGCCTTATCCGCTGATTCACCTTCGTTATCGCGGGTGCGGTCGAGACTGAAAATCATCCCGACGGGCCGCCGGTCGTCAGCGGCCAGCGCCCCAACACGTCGTAGTGCGACTTGCCGAGCCAGCTATCGATCAGGACGAAGTCGAAGACGGTCCAGGTAATCGGCTCGATCCGATACTCATCGGGCCTTGGCGCGCCATACAGCAGCGTCACGTGCGGGGTGAAACCTGCAGGAAGAATGCTCAGCCCCGCCTCTTGTTTCAGCGCACGTCGCAACTGCCGTCGAAAGTCGATCAAGTGTCCCAGACCGGCCCGCCCCATCAGCACGAGCGGCTGATGACCGGGCCGCCCGTTGAAGCTGATGATCCTGTCGAACTTCACGGAGAAAGACGGCCCATCCACGCGGTCCGCCACCGCGCGGGCCCGCGCAAGCGTAGCGTCCGGCACGTAAGCGAAGTCGCCTAGAGAGCCGAGCGTGATGTGCAGACGCTCCGGGCCCACTGGACTGTCCTTCTCCAGTCGCAAGCTGTTGGCCATGGCGGCAATGCGCACGGCCGTGGCCGGATCCGGCATCACGGCGAAAAAGAAGCGGTGCACGGGAACCGGCGGCGGCGCATCGAATCCGGGAAGCGTCAGTTGAGTCACGGCAGCATGTCCGACTGGCCTGGAGCGAGATTTTCATTATCGTCAATCGACAGCCTGCCCGCTCGACGAACCCGCCGTTCGCGCGCCCGAAGATGCTACCCTCTCGGCCACACTCGACATCTTCTAATGAAGCACCCGAATTCAACCATGCAAACCGTCGCGGTACTGGACTTCGAAACAACCGGGCTGTCGCCGAATCTGGGCGACCGTGCAACCGAAATTGCCGTCATCCTGCTGCGCGACGGGCAGGTCGTCGACCGTTTCCAGAGTTTGATGAATGCAGGCCGACGCATCCCGTCCGACGTCGTCGCGCTCACGGGCATCACGAACGACATGATCGCGGCGGCGCCCCCGGCTTCCGAAGTCATGAAGGAAGCGGCGGCGTTCGTCGGCCAGCATGCGGTCGTGGCCCACAACGCCGGTTTCGACAAGCGCTTCTGGCAGTCGGAACTCGGGATGCTCGGCATGTCGGCCGACCATGCATTTGCGTGCACGATGCTGGTGGCGCGACGGATCTACCCGGACGCGCGCAGTCACCGCCTGTCGAGCCTGGCCGAGATGCTGCGGCTTCCGCAATCGGGCCGTGCGCACCGCGCGATGGTCGATGCGGAGATGGCCGGCCATCTGTGGTGCCGGTTGCAGCAGGATATTTCGCGGACTTATGGGCTGGATCGCATCGATCATGCGCTGATGTCGCGGGTTCAGGCGACGACCAAGGCGAAAGTGCCGATGTATCTGCGGTCGCTCGGGCGGGCGCATGTGTGACGTATCCGGTCGCGGAACGGAAAACGCCACGCTCGCCGATTTCATGCGTTAACGCAAAACGGCCTGGCAATCAATTGCCAGGCCGCTTCTTGCCCCTGCGTGAGCCGGGGCAGCAAGCCAACCGAATCGGTCATCCGCTTGCGAACTATCGCGACATCAAGCGATGCGCCACGACACAAGCGGAATCGAACGCCGATCTAGCCGAAATGCTCACTCCCACTCAATCGTCGCCGGCGGCTTCCCCGAGATGTCATACACCACGCGATTGATCCCGCGCACTTCATTGATGATCCGGTTCGACGCACGGCCGAGCAGCGCATACGGCAGATGCGCCCAATGCGCGGTCATGAAGTCGGTCGTCTGCACGGCCCGCAACGACGTCACATAGTCATACGTCCGCCCATCGCCCATCACGCCGACCGACTTCACCGGCAGGAACACCGCGAACGCCTGGCTCGTCAGGTCGTACCAGCTCTTGCCGACGTCGGCGTCGCCGCACAGGCCGGCCGCCGCATCCTGCGCGGTCGCGACCGTGCCGCGCAGTTCCTCGATGAAGATCGCGTCCGCGCGGCGCAGCAGATCCGCGTACTCGCGCTTCACTTCGCCGAGAATCCGCACGCCGAGGCCCGGGCCCGGGAACGGATGGCGGTACACCATCTCCGGCGGCAGGCCGAGCGCGACGCCCAGCTCGCGCACTTCGTCCTTGAACAGGTCGCGCAGCGGTTCGAGCAGCTTCAGGCCGAGCGTTTCCGGCAGGCCGCCGACGTTGTGGTGGCTCTTGATCGTCGTCGCCTTCTTCGTCTTCGTGCCACCCGATTCGACCACGTCCGGGTAGATCGTGCCCTGCGCGAGCCACTTCGCCTTCGACAGCTTCTTCGCTTCCGCCTGGAACACCTCGACGAACTCGCGGCCGATGATCTTGCGCTTCGCTTCCGGATCGGTCACGCCGGCCAGATGGCCGAGGAACTGGTCGGACGCGTCGACGTGCACGACCTTCGCATGCAGGCGGCCCTCGAACATGTCGAGCACCATCTTGCCTTCGTTCAGGCGCAGCAGGCCGTGGTCGACGAACACGCACGTCAGTTGATCGCCGATCGCACGATGGATCAGCGCGGCCGCGACGCTTGAATCGACGCCGCCCGACAGGCCGAGAATCACTTCCTCGTCACCGACCTGCTCGCGAATCTTCGCGACGGCTTCCTCGATGTGGTTCTTCATGATCCAGTCGGGCTTCGCGCCGGCGATCTGCAGCACGAAGCGTTCGATGATCTGCCGACCCTTCACCGTGTGCGTGACTTCCGGGTGGAACTGCACCGCGTAGTAGCCGCGCGCCTCGTCGGCCATGCCGGCGATCGGGCAGCTCGGCGTCGACGCCATCAGCGCGAAGCCCGGCGGCAGCTCGGCCACCTTGTCGCCGTGGCTCATCCAGACCTTCAGCATCCCGTGGCCTTCGGCCGTCGTGAAATCCTCAATGCCGTCGAGCAGGCGCGTATGGCCGTGCGCACGCATTTCCGCGTAACCGAATTCGCGATGATCGCTCCACTCGACCTTGCCGCCGAGCTGCACGGCCATCGTCTGCATCCCGTAGCAGATGCCGAGCACCGGCACGCCGAGATCCCACACGGCCTGCGGCGCACGCAGTTGGTGGTCTTCATACGTGCTCGCGTGGCTGCCCGACAGGATCACCGCCTTCGGCGCGAACTCGCGGACGAAGTCGTCGGACACGTCGTTCGGGTGAATTTCGCAGTAGACGTGCGCTTCGCGCACGCGGCGCGCGATCAGTTGGGTGACTTGCGAACCGAAGTCGAGAATCAGGATTTTGTCGTGCATGGCTGCGGACGGGATGAAGAGAATAAGAAAAGCAGCGCATCGAGCGCTGCGTCAAAAGCATGGACAGCGGCGTCGGGCGGCAGGCGGCTCGCGCGACGCATCGCCGGTCAATCCTGCGACGGCGGGCGCGCGTCGAACGCGACGCTGCCTGACGCACGGTCGGATGCGGCCGACGGGGTAGCCGCGGCCGGCGCCGCAGGCGCCACCGGACGGCTGACGACCGGCTCGACTCGCGGCTGCGCCACGGAGGCCGGCGCCGGTTCGACCGGACGCTTCGCATCGCGGCCCTCGAGCGCCTGCGCCCTGTCGGCCCTTTCGCGCCGCCGCACGGCCGATGCGAGCCGCACGCCGCCGAGGCCGAGCACGATCAGCGCGACGCCGGCCACGGCCGACAGCACCCGGCCGGCGGCCGCGAGCGCCGGCCCGCTGCCGGTGCCGATCGACCACACGATCGTCAGCACGCCGGTCAGCCAGTACACGTGGCCGACCGGGCGCGCGACGGGCGCCGTGAGATCGCCGTTGAACGCCGCATGAAACGCGAGCCACGCGAGCCCGAGCAGCGCGATGCCGAACGCCTGGCCCAGCATCGCGGGCTGGATGTTCGCCAGTTGCAGCGCATTGAACAGCGCCTGCCAGGGCGTCAGCACGAACAGCGCGCCGAACGCCAGCAGCAGCACGGCATCGACGATCAGCACGGCTCGCAGCAGCGGTTTCATCGGCGATCAGTCCACGTGGTAGTTCGGTGCTTCCTTCGTGATCTGCACGTCGTGCACGTGCGACTCGCGCATGCCCGCCGCGGTGATCTGGACGAATTCCGCCTTCTCGTGCAGCTCGTCGATCGTGCGGCAGCCGCAGTAGCCCATGCTCGCGCGCACGCCGCCGACCAGCTGGAACAGGATCGCGTTGACCGAACCCTTGTACGCGACGCGGCCTTCGATGCCTTCCGGCACGAGCTTGTCGATGTTCGCCGAGTTGTCCTGGAAGTAGCGGTCAGCCGCGCCGTCCTTCATCGCACCGACCGAACCCATGCCGCGGTACGACTTGTACTGGCGGCCCTGGTACAGGAACACGTCGCCCGGCGCCTCTTCGGTGCCCGCGAACATGCTGCCCATCATCACCGCGTTCGCGCCGGCCGCGAGCGCCTTCGACACGTCGCCCGAGAAGCGCACGCCGCCGTCGGCGATGCACGGCACGCCGGTGCCCTTCAACGCTTCCGCGACGTTCGCGATCGCGCTGATCTGCGGCACGCCGACGCCCGCGACGATGCGCGTCGTGCAGATCGAGCCCGGGCCGATACCGACCTTGACCGCGTCCGCGCCGTATTCGACGAGCGCCTTCGCGGCGGCGGCCGTCGCGATGTTGCCGCCGATCACCTCGACGTGCGGGAAGTTCTGCTTGACCCAGCGCACGCGCTCGAGCACGCCCTTGCTGTGGCCGTGCGCGGTATCGACGACGATCACGTCGACGCCGGCCTGCACCAGCAGCTCGACACGCTCTTCGTTGTCCGGGCCGACGCCGACCGCCGCGCCTGCGCGCAGCTTGCCGTGTTCGTCCTTGCACGCGTCCGGGTGCTCGGTCTGCTTCGTGATGTCCTTGACGGTCATCAGGCCGCGCAGCTCGAACGCGTCGTTGACGACCAGCACGCGCTCGAGGCGGTGGCTGTGCATCAGCGCCTTCGCTTCGGCGAGCGGCGTGCCTTCCTTGACCGTGACGAGGCGCTCGCGCGGCGTCATGATCGACTTGACCGGCTCGTCGAGGCGCGTTTCGAAACGCAGGTCGCGGTTCGTGACGATGCCGACGAGCTGCGGGCCTTCGACGACCGGGAAGCCCGAGATGCCATGCTGGCGCGACAGCGCGATCACGTCGCGCACCTTCATTTGCGGCGGCACCGTGATCGGGTCGCGGACGACGCCCGACTCGAAACGCTTGACCTTCGCGACTTCGCGGGCCTGCTCGGCCGGCGTGAGGTTCTTGTGGACGATACCGACGCCCCCCTGCTGCGCCATCGCGATCGCGAGGCGACCTTCGGTGACCGTGTCCATCGCGGCGGACACGAGCGGCATGTTCAGGGAGATGTTGCGGGTCAGCTTGGTCTTGAGGCTGGTGTCGCGCGGGAGAACGTCGGAGAAGGCGGGAACGAGGAGCACGTCATCGAAAGTGAGTGCTTTTTGGATCAGACGCATGGCAAATCCTATGGGCGCAAAAGCGAATTATACGCGAAGCGCCGTGATTTTTCACAACACGAACAACGGCTTAGCCGGTTTCGGCGGTTCGGGGGCCGAATCGTTCGGATCGCCGTTCGGTTCGTTTTCGATCGACTTTCGTTTCACCGCTGCGTCGAGCCATTCGCGCAGCCGGCGGCCGGACGGCACGTGCGCGTGTCGCGGCGAGGCGACACGGGCGCGACGGCGGCGGCCGCGCACGGCCCGGCGACCCGCCGCCGAAGCGGCTTGCCTGCCCGACCTCACGCCAGACCGGCCGCACGGGCGATCATCGCGATGCCGCCCGCCACCGTCCCGCAACCGACGATCCGCCACACGCGCCAGCCGGCAGGCGCAACGCGTTCGGCGGCGATCGCGACCGTCACGGCGGCCATCACGCGCAGGTCCATCATGCCGGCCGCCAGCGCGACCGCCATCAGGTTCCCGCAACACGCGCCGCATCGGATCGCGGCGTGCACGCCGTACCGCCATGCCGTGACGGCCGCTGCCCGTGGCCGATGCACGTCGTGCGCCGTCGGGTGCCGGCAGCACGCGAGCCGCCGCGCCTTCCATTCGGTGAATTGCAACGTGCCCGCGGCCAGCACGACGGCGCCGGCCACGAACGGCATCGCCCCGGCGAGCGCCGGCAGACGGGCAGCGGCCGCCGTCAGCGCAGCGCCGGCCGGCAACACGAGCGCCCCGAGCACCATCCAGACCGAGAAATATCCCGCCCCCGCGACGACGACGAGCCAGACCGACCGCGCCGCCGCCTGCGGGCCGATGCGCCACCGGTAATGCCAGAGCTGCGGCGCGAGCACCGGCAGCATCATCGTCACCGTCATCGCGCCCCACATTCCGGCGAAGGCCGCGAATGCGCGGCCGGCGCCCTGGCCGCACGGCCGCAGCCATACGGCCGAAGCCATCCAGCCGCCGGGCATCGGTTCGCCGCCCATCGCACCCATCGACGCGTGCTGCGCTAGCGTCGCCATCGCGGCGAGCGCGAACACGGCGGTGGCCGCCACGCCGAATGCCCGCGGATCGGGGGCCGCCTCGCCGGTTGCCGTTCGCGTCATCGCGCGCTCCCGCCCGTGGCCGGCCCGCTCAGCCACGCGCATATTCGTCGTGACGGCGCCACCACGGGCCGGCCTCGTTGCGTCCGCGCGGCGCGCGATCGAGCCACTGATACATCCCCCACAATCCGTCGAGGCCGCGCGCGTAGGTCGAATACGTGTGATAGACGGCGCCGTCCTCGCGCACGAACGCGCTCATCCCCGGCCGATCGAGCGCATACGTGACCGGATCGGTGCCGCACGTGGCCGCGAACTGCACGACGGGCGCCGGCGGCGGACCCATGTCCATCGCATGGCCGGCCTTCGCATAGTTGTATTCGACGTCGCCCGCGCGCTGCTGCGCTTCGGTGAACGACACGTTGAAATCGAAGTTGAAATCGCTGCCGACCGACGACGCCCAAGGGAACGTCCAGCCCATCCGCTGCCGGTACGCGAGCAGTTTCGCGAGCGGCGCGCGCGACACGGCCGCGAGCGTCACGTCGTGATGCGCCAGATGCACGGCAAAGCCGTCGAAGCCATCGGCGAGCGCCGAGCACGACGGGCAGCCGGCCTTGTAGTCGGGGCCGAACATGAAGTGATAGACGAGCAGTTGCGAACGGCCGCCAAACAGGTCGTCGAGCGTCGCCTGCCCTGCTTCGGTGTCGAACCGGTAGGTCTTGTCGACGCGCACCCACGGCAGCGCCTGGCGCTGCCGCGCGAGTTCGTCGCTGTGCCGCGTCAGCGCCTTTTCCGCGTCGAGCAGCGCGCGGCGCGCGGCCAGCCATTCGTCGCGGGTGCCGGTGAGATGGGTCGTCATGGTGGGGTCCTCCTTCCGATGGGTTTCCGGGCACGGCGTACGGGCCGTGTGCGTGGTGCTAGATTAGTGGCGGGCATCGGACCGAAGGGAGTGACAAGTGTGTCGGGATTCGAATGGATTCGCTGATCACGGCGGCCGCGCACGCGCTCGCGGCCGGTGACGCGCTCGGCGCGCTGAACCGCGTCGCGCTGCGCGACGATGCGCCGGCGCTCGCGCTGCGCGGGATCGCGCTGGCGCAGCTCGGCGATTTCGAACGGGCACGGTCGCTCGTGCGCGGCGCCGCACGCGCATTCGGCGCGAAGGAAGCGGTCGCACGGGCGCGCTGCGTCGTCGCGGAAGCGGAAATCGCGCTCGCGTCGCGCGACCTGCACTGGCCGACGCGCGCGCTCGATGCGGCCTGCGCGACGCTCGACGCGCATGGCGACCGCGCGAACGCCGCGCACGCCCGCTATCTCGGCGTCCGCCGCTTGCTGCTGATCGGCCATCTCGACGAAGCCGAGCGGCTACTCGCGCATCTCGACCCCGCGCCGCTGCCGCCCGCGTCGCGCGCCGCCCATGAATTGATCGCGGCCGGCATCGCGATGCGCCGCATCCGCACGCACGCGGCCCGCGCGGCGCTCGACCGCGCACGGACAGCCGCCCGCGCCGCCGGCATCGCCGCGCTGGCGGCCGAGGTCGACACCGCGGCGCGCGTGCTCGACGCACCGGCCGCGCGGCTCATCGCGCGCGGCACGTCGCGGCTCGTGCCGCTCGACGAAGTCGAGACGCTGTTCGAGTCGAATGCGCTCGTCGTCGACGCGTGCCGCCACACGGTGCGCGATGCGCGCACGACCGTGTCGCTCGCGCGACGCCCGGTGCTGTTCGTGCTCGCCCGTGCACTTGGCGAGGCCTGGCCGGCCGACGTGTCGAGAAATGCGCTCGTCGCCGCCGCGTTCCGCGCGAAACAGGCCGACGAATCGCACCGCGCGCGGCTGCGTGTCGAGATCGGCCGGCTGCGCGCGGTGCTGCGCCCGCTCGCGAACGTCGTCGCGACGCCGCGCGGCTTCGCGCTCGAACCGCTCGGCGTGCGCGAAACCGTCGTCCTCGCGCGGCCGGTCGACGATCGCCATGCGGCCGTGCTCGCGCTCCTCGCCGACGGCGAAGCGTGGTCGAGCTCCGCGCTGGCGCTCGCGCTCGGCGCCAGCCAGCGCACCGTGCAGCGCGCGCTCGATGCGCTCGCGCAAACCGGCAAGGTGCAGGCACTCGGCCGCGGACGCGCGCGCCGCTGGCTCACGCCGCCGCTGCCCGGATTCGCGACGACCTTGTTACTCCCGCTTGCGCTGCCGGGCGATTAGGATGGCCTCATCGAACGACGAGGTGACGAACATGAAGCGCTCCACCGCAGACATCCTTCACGAGTACGGCCCGTTTCCGGGCGTCGACGGCGTGCACGGCGTCACGTTCGACGGGCGGCACGTGTGGTACGCGTCCGGCGACAAGCTGAATGCGCTCGACCCCGAGCGCGGCACGATCGTCCGCTCGCTCGACGTCGCCGCGCACGCGGGCACGGCGTTCGACGGCCGCCACCTGTTCCAGATCGTCGAGGACTGCATCGAGAAGATCGACCCCGAATCGGGCCGCGTGCTCGCGACGATTCCGGCGCCCGGCGGCGGCGCCGATTCGGGGCTCGCGTGGGCGGAAGGCACGCTGTGGGTCGGCCAGTACCGCGAGCGCAAGATTCATCAGGTGGATCCGCAATCGGGCGCCGTGCTGCGCACGATCGAGTCGAACCGCTTCGTCACCGGCGTGACGTGGGTCGACGGCGAGCTGTGGCACGGCACGTGGGAAGCCGACCGCAGCGACCTGCGGCGCATCGATCCGCGCACGGGCGAAGTGCTCGAGCAGGTCGACATGCCGCCCGGCGTCGGCGTGTCGGGCCTCGAATCCGATGGCCGCGACCGCTTCTACTGCGGCGGCGGCAACAGCGGCAAGCTGCGTGTCGTGCGCCGCCCGACGCGCACGGATGCTGCCGGCGACGGCACGCGGCCAACCCCCGATTCGGCGGACGAATGATTCGCCGCCCGCCGAAGCCGCGTGACGGCCGCACCCGGCCGCGAGTGCAGGAATGAACAAGACGCCGCCGCGCCGGCATCGCTAAGATGCGCGCACCTCAGTCATTCGTTCGGAGCGGTCGATGCAGCGCGGCGTGGTGTACGGTGTCCTGGCAGGCGCCCTGTGGGGCATGGTGTTTCTCGTTCCGCGGCTGCTGACCGATTTCTCGCCGCTGCTGCTGAGCGCCGGCCGCTACACGATGTACGGCCTCGTGTCGCTCGCGGCCGCGCTGCCGGCCGCCCGCTCGCTGCTCGATCGGCTGACCCGCGCGGACCTCGTCGCACTGGTGAGGCTCGCCGTCATCGGCAACGTCGCGTATTACATGCTGCTGTCCGGCGCCGTGCACCTGATCGGCATCGCGCCCAGTTCGCTGATCGTCGGCGTGCTGCCGGTGACCGTCACGCTCGCGGGCCTCGGCGACCAGGGCGCGATGCCGCTGCGGCGGCTCGCCGCCCCGCTCGCGCTCGTGATCGCGGGCATCGTCTGCATAAACGTCGATCTGTTTACGTCCGAAGCCGCGCACGCGACGACGCTCGCCCAGAAGCTTGCGGGTATCGCCTGCGCGGCTGGCGCGCTCGCGAGCTGGACCTGGTATGCGGTGGCAAACACACGCTACCTGCAGCGCCATCACCGCTTCGGCGGCAACGAATGGTCGGTGCTGTGGGGTGTCGTGACGGGCCTGATCGGCGGGCTCTGCTGGCTGGCGATCCTCGCGCTGCCCGCCGGGACGGTACAGGCGGCCGTCCCCGCCTCGCGCTGGCAATTGTTCTGGCTGCTGAACCTCGTGCTTGCGATCGGTGCGTCGTGGCTCGGTAACGGACTGTGGAATGCCGCGTCGAAGCGGCTGCCGCTCACGCTGTCGGGCCAGTTGATCGTGTTCGAAACCGTGTTCGCGATGCTGTATGCGTTCGTGTACGACCAGCGGATGCCGCGCGCACTCGAGCTCGCCGCGCTCGTGCTGCTGCTCGCGGGCGTATACGGCTCGGTGCGACGGCACGGCGACACGCCGGGCGGCGCGCCCGCAAACGCAAACGCCGCGGCCCACTGAGCGCCGCGGCGTTTGATCGGACCAACCTGAGCGCACGACGCGTCAGCGCGCGTCCTTGTGCATCCACTTGCGGCCCTCGATCGAGCCGTCGCGGCGGGATTTGTCGACACGCCGCTGGCGTGCGAGCTTCGGATCGACGATCAGCGGACGATAGATCTCGACGCGGTCGTGATCGACGAGCGGCGCATCGAGCGGCGCGAGCTTGCCGTAGACGCCCGTCTTCGCGTGCGCGAGATCGATCTCCGGGTGCAGCGCGAGCACGCCGCTCGCGTCGATGGCCGAGCGCACGGTCGCCCCTTCGGGCAGCGACAGCGGAATCAGCGTCTGGCGGTCCGGCAATGCGTAGCAGACTTCGATCGACAGCATCGCGTCACCCCTTTCCGTACCGCTGGTCCGCGCGCTTCACGAACGAATCGACGAACGTGTTCGCGATGTGGCTGAACACCGGCCCGATGATCTTTTCGAGCAGGATGCTCGAAAATTCGTAGTGCAGCGCGAATTCGATCTTGCACGCATCGGCGCGCAGCGGAATGAAGCGCCACGAACCCGTGAACTTCTTGAACGGCCCGTCCGCGAACTCCATGTCGATGCGGGTCGGGCGCTGCTGCGTGTTGCGCGTCGCGAAATGCTGCTTGATGCCCTTGAAGTTGATGTCGATGCGCGCTTCCATTCCGCTCTCGTCCTGACGGCGAATCTCGACACCGCCGCACCAGGGCAGGAAATTGGGGTAGTCGGCCACGTCGGTGACGAGGTCGAACATCTGTTCCGCCGAATGGCGAATCAATACGGTTTTCTGGACATCTGCCATAAATCGCGCGGCATCGCTGAAAGTGGAAACGCCAAGCCGGGCAATTGCCGCCCCGCTTTGCTAAAATCGTGATTTTAAACGAGTTGGCCCAATCCTTTCATGAGCATCATCGACAACAGGAAAGCGCACTTCGATTATCACATCGAGGAACGCTACGAAGCGGGGCTCGTGCTGGAGGGCTGGGAAGTCAAGGCGCTGCGCGCCGGACGCGGCCAGATCAAGGAAGGCTACGTCGTGGTGAAGAACGCCGAGATCTTTCTGATCGGGACCCATATCAGCCCGCTGCCCGAGGCTTCGACGCACATCAAGCCCGACCCGGTTCGCACGCGCAAGCTGCTGCTGCACCGCGAGGAAATCAAGAAACTGATCGGCAAGGTCGAGCAGCGCGGCTACACGCTCGTGCCGCTGAACTTCCACTACAAGGGCGGCCGCGTGAAGTGCGACATCGCACTCGCGAAAGGCAAGAAGCTGCACGACAAGCGCGAAACCGAGAAGAAGCGCGACTGGGAACGCGAGAAGGCACGCATCATGCGCGCCGGCACCTGACGCCCACCGCATTCATCGCACACGACACGGCCCGCTCGAAGCGGGCCGTGTTGCTTTGGACGTGGTGAATCGCACCGGCCGGTCGCGCGGCTGCGCGACGATTCGCCGCACGACGACGCGCACGCGGCAACCGCGCGCGCGTCGATGTCGGCTCAGCCCTTCGCACCCGACGCCGCGCCCGCGCTCTTGACGATCGTCAGCGCCGACGAGATCGCGGTGCCGAGATCCGACAGGTTCGACGGCACGATCAGCGTGTTGCCCCGCTTCGCGAGATTCGCGAACGCGCCGACATACTGCTCGGCGACCTTCAGGTTCACGGCATCCATCCCGCCTTGCGACTGGATCGCGCTCGCGATCTTCTGGATCGCCTGCGCGTTCGCCTCGGCCACCGCCAGAATCGCGGCGGCTTCGCCCTGCGCCTGGTTGATCGCGGCCTGCCGCTCGCCTTCGGACTTCTGGATCGCCGCTTCGCGCGCACCCGACGCGAGGTTGATCTGTTCCTGCTTGCGGCCTTCGGAGGCGGCGATCAGCGCGCGCTTTTCGCGCTCGGCGGTGATCTGCGCCTGCATCGCATGCAGGATTTCCTTCGGCGGCGTCAGGTCCTTGATCTCGTAGCGCAGCACCTTCACGCCCCAGTTCGCCGCAGCCTGATCGAGCGCCGACACGATGTTGTGGTTGATGAAATCGCGTTCCTCGAACGTCTTGTCGAGTTCGAGCTTGCCGACCACCGAGCGCAGCGTGGTTTGCGCGAGCTGCGTGATCGCCAGCACGAAGTTGCTCGACCCGTACGACGCCTTCATCGGATCGGTCACCTGGAAGTACAGAACGCCGTCCACCTGCAACTGCGTGTTGTCGCGCGTGATACAGACCTGGCTGGGCACGTCGAGCGGAATTTCCTTCAGCACGTGCCGGTACGCGATGCGATCGACGAACGGCAGCACGATATTGAGACCGGGCGACAGCGTCGCGTGATAGCGCCCGAAGCGCTCGAGCACCCATGCATGCTGTTGCGGCACGATCTTCACCGTCTTCGACACGATCACGATCGCGATGACGAGCAGGACAACCCAGATGATCAGCGAATCCATGAAATATTCCCTCCTTGTTGTATTGGCGGACGATCAGCCCGCGGGTTTCGCCACGACCACGAGACAATTGCCGCGCACGGCGCTCACCTGGTACACGTGCGCATCGTCGCGCTCGCCGTGCGCGAGCTCGACGTCCCAGTCGGCGCCGCGATACTGCACGCGCGCGCGGCCGTCACGCCACGCGTCGACCGTGACGGTCGAGCCGATATCGAGATTGACGTCGGGATTCGCCGACGTGTCGCGCTTCTGCTTGCGGCCGAGCCCCGACCGGCGCAGCACGATCATCGCGACGATCGCCACCGCGGCCGCCGCGCCGAACTGCACGTGCGGCGCGAAACCGGCCAGTTGCAGCAAGCCGCCCGCGAGAAAGCCGAGTGCGATCATCAACAGATAGAACGTGCCCGTCAGCAACTCGGCGACGACCAGCACGCCCACCGCGACCCACCAGAACAGATGCCCCGACATCATTGTGGTCTCCCGAAAAACGCCCCCGATGCTCACTATATTCGCCGCGCTCGCAACTGGGCGAAGCGGCCGGCGCGTACCGACGAAAAAAACACCCCGGTGCTTACCGGGGTGTTTATAGCATGAACCTTGCATTTTGCCTTCAACGAAAGCGCGGTGGACCGCCCTTTCGCCGAAGTTGCATGACGGATCGTTACTTCCGGTTGGCGAGCGCCTGCCACGTATCGATGATCGTGTCCGGGTTCAGCGAGATCGACGCGATGCCTTCGTCGGTCAGCCATTGCGCGAAATCCGGGTGATCGGACGGGCCCTGGCCGCAGATACCGACGTACTTGCCCATCTTGCGGCAGGTATCGATCGCACGCTTCAGCAGGAACTTGACGGCCGGGTCGCGTTCGTCGAAGTCGACTGCGAGCAGTTCCATGCCCGAATCGCGGTCGAGGCCGAGCGTGAGCTGCGTGAGGTCGTTCGAGCCGATCGAGAAACCGTCGAAGTGTTCGAGGAACTCTTCGGCGAGGATCGCGTTGGTCGGGACTTCGCACATCATCACGAGGCGCAGGCCGTTTTCGCCGCGCTTCAGGCCGAACTTCTCGAGCAGGCCGACGACGCGCTCCGCCTGCTTCACGGTCCGCACGAACGGCACCATGATCTCGACGTTGGTCAGGCCCATCTCGTCACGCACGCGCTTCAGTGCACGGCATTCCATCTCGAACGCCTGCGCGAAGTCGTCGGCGATGTAGCGCGACGCGCCGCGGAAGCCCAGCATCGGGTTTTCCTCGTCCGGCTCGTAGCGCGAACCGCCGATCAGCTTCTTGTACTCGTTCGACTTGAAGTCGGACAGACGCACGATCACGGGCTTCGGATAGAACGCCGCCGCGATCGTCGCGACGCCTTCCGTCAGCTTGTCGACGTAGAACTGACGCGGCGACGCGTGGCCGCGCGCGACGCTCTCGACCGCCTTCTTCAGGTCCTGGTCGATGTTCGGGTACTCGAGAATCGCCTTCGGGTGCACGCCGATGTTGTTGTTGATGATGAACTCGAGACGCGCGAGGCCAACACCACCGTTCGGCAGTTGCGAGAAGTCGAACGCGAGCTGTGGATTGCCGACGTTCATCATGATCTTGACCGGGATTTCCGGCAGTTCGCCGCGCTGCACTTCCGTGACTTCCGTCTCGAGCAGACCGTCGTAGATCTTGCCTTCGTCGCCTTCCGCGCACGACACGGTGACGAGCGCGCCGTCCTTCAGGATGTCGGTCGCATCGCCGCAGCCGACCACCGCCGGCACGCCGAGCTCACGCGCGATGATCGCCGCGTGGCAGGTGCGGCCGCCGCGGTTCGTGACGATCGCCGCCGCGCGCTTCATCACCGGCTCCCAGTTCGGGTCGGTCATGTCGGCCACCAGCACGTCGCCCGGCTGCACGCGTTCCATTTCCGACGGATCCTGGATCACGCGCACGGGGCCCGCACCGATCTTCTGGCCGATCGCACGGCCCGTCGCGAGCACCTGCGACTGACCCTTCAGCTTGAAGCGCTGCTCGGCCTTGCCGGATGCCTGGCTCTTCACCGTTTCCGGGCGTGCCTGCAGGATGAAGATCTTGCCGTCGCGGCCGTCCTTGCCCCACTCGATGTCCATCGGACGCTGGTAGTGCTTCTCGATGATGACCGCGTACTTCGCGAGCTCGATCACGTCTTCGTCGGTGATCGAGTAGCGGTTGCGCTGCTCGTGCGGCACGTCGACCGTCTTCACGCGGCCCGGCTCGCCCGGCTGCGTGAATTCCATCTTGATCAGCTTCGAGCCGATCGAGCGGCGGATGATCGGATACTTGTCCTGCGCGAGCGTCGTCTTGAACACGTAGAACTCGTCCGGGTTCACCGCGCCCTGCACGACGGTTTCGCCCAGGCCGTAGCTCGACGTGATGAACACGGCGTCCTTGAAGCCCGATTCGGTATCGATCGTGAACATCACGCCGGCGGCGCCGACGTCCGAGCGGACCATGCGCTGCACGCCGGCCGACAGCGCGACTTCGGCGTGCGTGAAGCCCTTGTGCACGCGGTACGAGATCGCGCGGTCGTTATACAGCGACGCGAACACGTGCTTCATGCGGTCGAGCACGTCGTCGATGCCGACGACGTTCAGATACGACTCCTGCTGGCCCGCGAACGATGCGTCGGGCAGGTCTTCCGCGGTCGCCGACGAGCGCACGGCGAACGACAGCTCGCTCGGCGAGCCGTTCTTCAGCACTTCGAACTGCGCGCGGATTTCCTGCTCGAGGCGCGGCTGCAGCGGCGCGTCGACGATCCACTTGCGGATTTCGGCACCGGCTTCGGCGAGCGCCTTCACGTCGTCGATGTCGAGCGACTCGAGACGCTTGGCGATGCGATCGGTGAGGTCGTTGTGCTTGAGGAAATCGCGGAATGCGAGCGCGGTCGTGGCGAAACCGGTGGGTACGCGAACGCCTGCTTCGGAAAGCTGGCTGATCATCTCGCCGAGCGACGCATTCTTGCCGCCCACGATTTCCACATCGGTCATCCGCAACTGCTCGAACGGAATTACATACGCCTGGTCCTTTGCGACGTTTGCTGCGTTAGTCATACAAGCCCCTAAGTGTGAAAAAAATGCTCGATCGCGCAAGTGGGCTCGAACGCGGGCGCTTGCAAAAAGGCGCGGCGCGTCTTGCGCAACCTGTTAGATAAGCATTCGCAGCGGCGAAAATGTTCAGACCCGATTTGCAAAAATCCCGGCAGAAGGGCGATATTTGCAGACAAATCGCCAGACTTGCCGGGAATTCTGGAATCGTGCGGCCCAGCTACGGGCCGCCGTTCGCGCCCCGCCCCGCAATTGCTTATCCAACAGGTTGCCGCTATTCTACCGTGCCGGCTGCCGGATGTGGCGCGACCTTGTCACTGCGTGTGGAGGCGAACCTCCAGCGGTCCGCGCAACCGCCCTTCACGCTCGACGTCCAGATTCATGCTGCCTACCGTATTCATCGTCTCCGACGGCACCGGGATCACTGCCGAAACCTTCGCGCACTCGATCCTCTCCCAGTTCGACCAGAAATTCCGCCTCGTGCGCGTGCCGTTCGTCGACTCGCTCGACAAGGCCTACGCGACCGTCGAGAAGATCAACGAGGCCGCCGTGCACGACGGCCGTCGCGCGATCGTGTTCACGACGCTCGTGGACAGCGAGTCGAACGACATCGTCAAACGCTCGAACGCGCTCGTGCTCGACATGTTCCAGCGCTTCGTCGAACCGCTCGAGCAGGAACTGGAGCTCAAGTCGAGCCACGCGATGGGCCGCGGCCACCAGAACGCGGACACCGAGGAATACAAGACGCGGATCGAGGCGATCAACTTCTCGCTCGCGCACGACGACGGCCAGTCGAACCGCAACCTGTCGGAGGCCGACGTGATCCTGGTCGGCGTGTCGCGCAGCGGCAAGACGCCGACGAGCCTGTACCTCGCGATGCAGTACGGCGTGAAGGCCGCCAACTATCCGCTGATTCCGGAGGATTTCGAACGCGGCAAGCTGCCGTCGGCGCTGGCGCCGTACAGCGAGAAGCTGTTCGGGCTGTCGATCGACCCGCAGCGCCTGTCGGAGATTCGCAACGAACGCCGACCCGGCAGCAAGTACGCGGCGCCCGAGAACTGCCGCTACGAGATCAACGAGGCCGAGGCGATGATGCGCCGCGAAGGGATCAAGTGGCTGTCGTCGACGCACAAGTCGATCGAGGAAATCGCGACGACGATCCTGCAGGAAATCCGCCTCGACCGGCAGTCGTACTGAGCGCGGATGCGCGGGCGGCTGTCCAGCCGCCGCCGAAAGCAACAAGGCCGCGTCGAACGCGGCCTTGTTTCGTTTTACGGTAATCAATTGCGCGCGTGCGGCGTCACGCGGGCCGCTGCTGCCGCACCTGCTCGAACAGGCACACCGCGGCGGCGGCCGCGACGTTCAGCGACTCCATCCCGCCCGGCTGCGGAATCGTCACACGATGCGTGGCCGCGTCGCGCCAGAATGCCGACACGCCGGCGCCTTCATTGCCGAACACCCATGCGACGGGCCCCGACAGATCGCAGTCGTAGACCGCCCGCGCGCCGTGCGAATCGGTCAGCGCGACCGGTACGTCGAGGCGTTCGGCAAGCGCCGCGGCTTCGACGTTCTCATGGATCGACAACAGGAAATGCGCGCCCATGCCCGAGCGCAGCACCTTCGACGACCACGCGTAGGCCGTCCCCGGCGCGCAGAACACGTGACGCACGCCGGCCGCCGCCGCGCTGCGCAGGATCGAGCCGACGTTGCCGGCATCCTGCACGCCGTCGAGCACGATCGACGTATGCGTCACGCGCGCGGGCAGCGGGTGCGCCGGCCGGTCGACCAGCAGCAGGAAGCCGACGCCGTTGACGACGTTCGACAACTGCCCGAACAGCGCGTCCGGCAGCGAGACGACCCGCTGCGCGTCGATGCGCGCGACGATCGCCTGCGCCTCCGCGTGGCCGAGCGCGCCTTCGGTCGTGACGCACAGCTCCGGCGTCGCGCCCGTATCGAGGTACGCGCTCGCGAGATGGAAACCTTCGAGCAGCGCCTGGCCGCTGCGGCGCTGCTGGGGTGTCGAACCCGCGAGCGCCTTCAGGCGCTTGTACAGCGGGTTGTCGCGGGAAGTGATGCTTTTCATCGAATCAGATCGAGCGCCGCACGAACCGGCGCGAACGAGCGCCGGTGCGCTTCGCACGGGCCGTGCTCGCGCAGTGCGGCAAGATGTTTCGCGGTGCCGTAGCCCGCATGCACGTTGAAGCCGTACACCGGGAAGCGTTCGTGCAGGTCGACCAGCATGCGATCGCGCGTGACCTTCGCGAGGATCGACGCGGCCGAGATGCTCGGCACGAGCGCGTCGCCACTGACGA
Source organism: Burkholderia sp. AU32262 (assembly GCF_020419985.1). Taxonomy (NCBI): domain Bacteria; kingdom Pseudomonadati; phylum Pseudomonadota; class Betaproteobacteria; order Burkholderiales; family Burkholderiaceae; genus Burkholderia; species Burkholderia sp. AU32262. The sequence continues at coordinate 46,529 of NZ_JAIZRS010000020.1, read as the reverse complement.
TCGCCTCGGCGCGCACGCTCAGTGTCGGGCAACGGTTGCCGTCGATCTGCGCAAGCGTCGGCAGCACCGACAGGCCTTCGACGGCCCGCTTCATCGCGAGCATCGTCGCGTGCAGGATGTTCAGCGTATCGATCTCGTCGACACTCGCCGACGCGACGCAATACGCGTGCGAACGCGCGACGATCAGCTCGTACAGCATGTCGCGCTTCTTCGCGGACAGCGCTTTCGAATCGTCGAGCCCGTCGATCGGCCGAGCCGGATCGAGGATCACCGCGGCGGCCACCACCGGCCCTGCGAGCGGGCCGCGGCCGGCTTCGTCGACGCCGCAGACGATCTCGTCCGGGCGGCTGAAATCGAAACCGCCCTGCACGTCGGCCGACGCGCGGCGGCGTGCCGCACGGACTGCGGTCATGCGCGCCCCTTGCGTTGTTCGAGCACGCGCACGACGGCCTCGGCCGCCTTCGCGGCCGTGTTCTGCCGCAGCGAAAGATGCATTTCAGTGAACACTTCGGTCAGCGTGCGGCGGTTCGCGTCGTCGCGCAGTTGCGTGAGCGTCGCATCGGCGAGCGCCTCGGGCGTCGCGAAATGCTGCAGCAGCTCCGGCACGACGAAGCGCCCCGCCAGGATGTTCGGCAGGCCGACATACGGCAGGTAGCCCTGCCGGCGCATGATCTGCCCGGTCAGCCAGGGCACCTTGTACGAGATCACCATCGGCTTTTTCAGCAGCGCGGCTTCCAGCGTGACGGTGCCGCTCTTCACGAGGATCGCGTCGGCGGCCGTCATCGCGACCTGCGAACGGCCGTCGGTGATCGTCAACGCGAGCTGCGGATGTGCGTCGACGAGCGGCTGCAGCAGTTCGCGCAGCGCGGGCGTCGCGGCCGGCATCACGAACCGCACGCCGGGCTCGCGCTGCTGCATCAGCGCCATCGCCGCGAAGAACGTCGGGCCGATCAGCGCGATCTCCGAGCGCCGGCTGCCCGGCAGCACCGCGATCACGGGGCCGTCGGCCGGCAGGCCGAGCGCAATGCGCGCGCCGTGCGTATCGGGTTCGAGCGGGATTTCATCGGCGAGCGGATGACCGACGTAGGTCGATGCGACGCCGGCCTTGTCGAGGATCGCCGGTTCGAACGGGAACAGGCACAGCATGTGGTCGACGGATTTCGCGATCTTCTTGATCCGGCCGCCGCGCCACGCCCAGATCGACGGGCACACGAAGTGGATCGACGGGATGCCCGCGTCGCGCGCGGCCTGTTCGACGTTGAAGTTGAAATCGGGCGCGTCGACGCCGATGAACGCGTCCGGCCGCTCGGCGAGCAGTTGGCGCTTCAGTTCGCCGCGAATCCGCAGGATCTCGGGAATCTGGCCCAGCGCCTCGACATAGCCGCGCACGGTCAGCTTGTCCATCTGCCAGTGCGAGTCGAAGCCCTGCGCGATCATGCGCGGCCCGCCGATCCCGTAATACTGGGCCGATTCGGGCAGCCGCTCGCGCAGGCCGCCGAGCAGCGAGGCCGCGAGCAGGTCGCCCGACGGTTCGCCGGCCACCATCGCGAGCCGGAGCTGGTTGGTCGGAAGCGGCATCGCTTAGCGGATGATGCCGCGTTGCGACGCGTCGATGAACTCGACGAGCGCCTTCACCGGTGCATCGCCGTCGCCGCCCGCTTCCGCGAGCTCGCGCAGTTGCACCTTCGCTTCCTCGAGCGACAGGCTGTTCTTGTACAGCACGCGATACGCGCTGCGCAGCGCCGAGATCGCGTCGGCCGAGAAGCCGCGCCGGCGCAGCCCTTCGACGTTGATCCCGTGCGGCTCGGCCTTGTTGCCCGCCGCGATCACGAACGGCGGGATGTCCTGCACGAGCGCCGACGCGCCGCCCAGCATCGAATGCGCGCCGATGCGCACGAACTGGTGCACGCCCGACATGCCGCCGATGATCGCGAAGTCGCCGATCTCGACGTGGCCGGCCATCTGCGCGTTGCTCGACAGGATCACGTTGTTGCCGACGCGGCAGTCGTGGCCGATGTGCACGTAGGCCATGATCCAGTTGTCGTCGCCGAGCGTCGTCACGCCGACGTCCTGCACGGTGCCCGTGTGGATCGTCGTGAATTCGCGGATCGTGTTGCGGTTGCCGATCACGAGCTTCGTCGGCTCGTCCTTGTACTTCATGTCCTGCGGACGCCCGCCGACCGACGCGTAATGGCCGATGCGGTTGTCCTCGCCGAGCGTCGTATGGCCTTCGATCACGCTGTGCGAGCCGATCGTCGTGCGCGCGCCGATCGTGACGTGCGGGCCGACGATCGCGTACGGGCCGATCTCGACCGATTCGTCGATCTGCGCGCCCGGCTCGACGATCGCGGTAGGATGAATCCTGGTCATGCGCCGTTGCCTCTCGATATCATGTGTCGCGTTGCTCGCGTTATGTTGCCCATGCGTGCCGCGTCGCTCAGGGCGCCGCGTCGGCCGTCTTGACCGTGCACATCAGCTCGGCTTCCGCCGCGACCTTGCCGTCGACTTCCGCCACCGCCTTGAACTTCCAGATGCCGCGAATGTAGCGTTCGAACGTCACGTTCAGGATCAGCTGGTCGCCCGGTTCGACCACGCGCTTGAAGCGCGCACCGTCGATCCCGACGAAGTAGTACAGCGTGTTCTCCGGATCCTTCGGCTGCTCTTCCGCGAACGTCAGCAGCGCCGCGGCCTGTGCGAGCGCCTCGAGGATCAGCACGCCCGGCATCACCGGCCGCTTCGGGAAATGCCCTTGGAAGAACGGCTCGTTGATCGACACGTTCTTCAGCGCTTTGATCCCTTTGTGCGGTTCGAGTTCGAGCACGCGGTCGACGAGCAGAATCGGGTAGCGATGCGGCAGCAGCGTGAGGATCTTGTGGATGTCGAGATTGATTTTTTCAGTGCTCATGATGGTTCGTCTCACGCAGAGGCTGCGCGGTGGTGATGCAAAGGCTGAAGCGGGCCGCCGCGCGGCCCAGTCTGGCAAACCGGGCCGGTTGCGCTGGCCGTGCCCGGTTCGTGATCTCGCATGATGGGCTCAGGCGTGGGTGCCGCCCTGGGCGGCGAGCGCGGCTTCGAGCGCCTTGATGCGCTCGCGCAGCTTGTCGAGGTTGCGCACGAGCGCGGCGCTCTTGTTCCACTCGCCGTGGTCGACGGCCGGGAACGCGCTGGTATAGATGCCGGCCTTCGGCAGCGACTTCGATACGCCCGACTTCGCGGTGATGATGACATAGTCGCCGAGCGTCACGTGGCCGGCGATCCCGGCCGCGCCGCCGATCATGCAATGGCGGCCGATCGTCGTGCTGCCCGCGATGCCGGCGCTGCCGGCGATCACCGTGTACGCGCCGATCCGGCAGTTGTGGCCGATCTGGACCTGGTTGTCGATCTTCACGCATTCCTCGATGACGGTATCCGCCATCGCACCGCGGTCGATCGTCGTGTTCGCGCCGATCTCGACGTCCGGGCCGATCGTCACGCCGCCGACCTGCGGAATCTTGACCCAGCTGCCGGTGCGCGCGTCGCCGTCGCCGACGAAATCCGGCGCGAAGCCGAAGCCGTCGGAACCGATCACGGCGCCCGCATGGACGATCGCGCGCGGGCCGATCTTGCAGCCGTGGTACACCGATGCGTTCGGATAGAAGTGCGAGCCGGCGCCGATCGTCGTGCCGCGGCCGACGAATACGTTCGCGTCGAGCTGCACGCCGTCTTCGATCACCGCGCCGGCCTCGACCGTCACGTGCGGGCCGATCACCGCGGTCGCGGCGACCTTCGCGGCCGGATCGATCGTCGCGCTCGGATGCACGCCGGCCGCGCGCGGCGGCGTGGCGAGATCGATGAACATCTGCGCGACGCGCGCGAAGTACGCGTACGGATTCGGCGTCACGATGAAGTTGCGACCCTTCGCGGCCGCGCCCAGCTTTTCCAGATCCTTCGGCGCGATCAGCACCGCGCCGGCGCGGGTCGTCTCGACCTGCGACAGGTACTTCGGGTTCGCGAGGAACGCGAGCTGCTGAGGGCCTGCCTGGTCGAGCGGCGCGAGGCCGCCGACCGTGCACTGTGCGTCGCCGGCGATCTCGCCGCCGAACCGCTTTACGAGTGCCTCGAGCGTCAATGCCATTCGTCGTCTGCTCCGTTCAGTTCGTCGAGCCGGACGCGAGCGCCTTGAGCACCTTGTCGGTGATGTCGATGCGCGGGCTGACGTACACGGCTTCCTGCACGATCAGGTCGTAATTCTGCTGCTCGGCGATCTGCTTGATGACCTTGTTCGCCCTTTCCAGCACAGCCGCCAGCTCTTCGTTGCGCCGCTGGTTCAGGTCTTCGCGGAACTCGCGCTGCTTGCGCTGGAAGTCGGTGTCGAGCTGCGCGAGATCGCGCTGCTTCTGCGCGCGATCGGCCGCCGACAGCGACGTGCCGTTCTTGTCGAGCGAATCGGACATCGACTTCAGACGGGCCGCCAGGTCCTGCAGATCCTTGTCACGCTTCGCGAACTCGGCTTCGAGCTTCGTCTGCGCCGCCTTCGCGGGCGCCGACTCGCGCAGGATCCGATCCGAATTGACCGCCGCGATGCGGGCGACGTCCTGTGCGTGCACCGTTGCCGCGCCCAGGGCCAGCGCAACGGTCAGCGCGCACATCACTCGTTTCGAAAACTTACCGGTTAGCAAAATTACCCTCTCGTTGCTGTTGTCATGCGTTCGGTCAGAACGCCGTCCCGATCTGGAACTGGAATTTCTGGTACTGGTCGCCTTCGTGCTTCTGCAGCGGGAAGCCGAGGCTCAGCTTCAGCGGGCCGATCGGCGAGATCCACGCGAGACCCACACCGTAGCCGTAGCGCAGGCCGTTGGCGCCCGTACTCGTGCCGCCCGGCGCGTTGCCCCACACGTTACCGCCGTCGAGGAACGTGAACACGCGCAGCGTGCGGTCGTAGCCGGTGCCCGGCAGCGGGAACGTCAGCTCGATGTTGCCGACCAGCATCTTCGAACCGCCGATCGGGTCGTTCGTCTTCGTGTCGCGCGGGCCCAGCGAGCTCGGCTCGTAGCCCCGCACGGAGCCGATACCGCCCGCGTAGTAGTTCTTGAAGATCGGGTACGGGTTGCCGATACCGTTACCGTAGCCGCCTTGCAGGTTCAGGCCCAGGATGAAGCCGCGCGAGAACGAATAGTAGTACTGCGCCTGCAGGTCGGCCTTGTAGTACTGGATCTTGCCGACCGGCACGCCGTACTCCATGTTCGCCTGCGTGAAGTAGCCGCGGCTCGGAATCAGCGCGCTGTCACGCGCGTCGCGCGACCATGCCACCGTCAGCGGCACCGTGTTCGACACGCGGCCGAACTCGTTCACGTAATCCTGGTAGCTCTGCGGCGTGTTCGAATCGACGTCGAGACGGTTCTGTTCGAAGCCCGCGCCGAAGTAGACGGTGTCGACTTCCGAGAACGGAATGCCGAACTTCAGGTTGCCGCCCGCGCTGATGATCCGGAAGCTCGAGCTCGTCGAATAATAGAGCGGCTGGTACGTGCGGTAGTAGACGTCGGTGATCCGCTTGATGCCGTCGACCGTGAAGTACGGATCGACCTGCGTGACGGTCAGCGTGCGGTAGCTCTTCGCGGTGTTGACGTTCACCGACAGGCTCGTGCCCGAGCCGAACACGTTGTCCTGCGACACGCCGGCCGACAGCACGACCTTGTCCGTCGACGAGAAGCCGGCGCCCAGCGTGATCGCGCCGGTCGGTTTTTCGTCGACCTTCACGTTCACGTCGACCTGATCGTTCGTGCCTTCGACCGGCACCGTCGTCACGTCGACGTTGGTGAAGTAGCCGAGGCGGTTCACGCGGTCCTTCGACAGCGCGAGGCGGTTCGAGTCGAACCACGAGCTTTCGAGCTGGCGCATTTCGCGGCGCACCACTTCGTCGCGCGTACGCGTGTTGCCGACCACGTTGATGCGGCGCACGTACACGCGGCGGCTCGGATCGACGACGAGGTTCAGGTTCACCTTGTGGTTCGCCTGGTCGATGTCCGGCTGCGCGTTGACGGTCGCGAATGCGTAGCCGTATTCGCCGAGCTTGTCGACGATCGACTTGGTGGTCTGCTGCAGCTTTTCGGCCGAGAAGCGGTCGCCCGGCTTGATCTTGATCAGCTTGTTGAGTTCGGCCTCGCGATCGAGCAGGTTGCCCGACAGCTTGATGCCCGACACCGTGTACGGTTCGCCTTCGTGCAGCGTGACCGTCAGGTACATGTCCTTCTTGTCCGGCGAGATCGATACCTGGGTCGACTCGATGTTGAACTCGAGGTAGCCGCGGTTCAGGTAGTACGAGCGCACGGCCTCGAGGTCGCCCGTGAGCTTTTCCTTCGAGTACAGGTCGTTCTTCGTGTACCAGGAGAACCAGTTCGGCGTCGACAGCTGCATCTCGTCGCGCAGCGTGCTCGTGCTGAACGCCTTGTTGCCGATGAAGTTGATCTGGCGGATCTTCGCGCTCGGGCCTTCGGCCACCGCGAACAGGATCGACACGCGGTTCGCGTCGACCGGCGTGATCGTCGTCTTGACTTCGGCCGCATAGAAGCCGCGCGTCAGGTACTGGCGCTTGAGCTCCTGCTCCGCCTTGTCGACGAGCGCCTTGTCGTAGTAGCGGCCGTCGGCGAGGCCGACCGCACGCAGCGCCTTCGTCAGGTTGTCCTTGTCGAATTCCTTCGTGCCGGTGAAGTCGATCGACGCGATGGCCGGCCGCTCCTGCACCTGCACGATCACGACGTTGCCCTGCGTGGCGACGCGCACGTCGTTGAAAAAGCCCGTCGCGTACAACGCGCGGATTGCTTCGGATGCCTTGTCGTCCGTGAAGGTATCGCCCTGCTTGATCGGCAGATAGGCGAACACCGAACCCGCTTCGACGCGCTGCAGCCCCTCGATCTTGATGTCTTGCACCACGAACGGTGCCGCTGCATGCGCCGCGAGGCCGTGCGCGGCGAGCGCGGCCGCTGCAACTGTCTTAGGTACAAAGCGATGAGGTTTGAACAACATGCATCCCCAATATTTAGCTGCATCAAATCGGGCGGCTGGCCAGCGGCCGCCGCCTGACGCTTCAGAAATGGATTAACCGAGCCAGATCGTTGAACAGCGCGATCGCCGACAACGCGACGATGCAGATCAACCCGGCTCTTTGCAGAATCAGCTGCCAGCGTTCCGAGACGGCTTTCCCGGTCGCGGCTTCAACCGCATAATATAACAGATGCCCCCCGTCCAAAACGGGAATCGGCAACAAGTTCAGGACGCCAAGGCTAATGCTGACAAGGGCGAGGAACGACAGGAACGCCGACGGACCGAGCCGTGCGCTCTTGCCTGCGTAGTCGGCGATCGTCACCGGGCCCGACAGGTTCTTCAACGACGCGTTGCCCGTGATCATCCGCCCGAACATCTTCAGCGAATACACGGAAATGTCCCACGTGCGGTGCGCGCCGAGCCGCAGGCTCTCGATCGGCCCGTAGCGCACGTCCACCGACGGTGCGTGCATCGACAGCGCCGCGCCGATGCGGCCGACCTGCTGCCCCGATTCGTCGTCGCGCTGCATCTGCGGCACGATCGACACCGTCCGCGCGGCGCCGTTGCGTTCGATCTGCAGCGCGAGCGGCTGGCCCGCATGGTGCTTCACCGTATCGATGAAACGCGACGCGCCGCCGATCGGCTTGCCGTCGAGCGCGACCAGCTTGTCGCCGGCCTTCAGGCCCGCCTGCTCCGCCGCACTGCCCGGCTGCACCGACGCGACCGACAACGTGCCGCCGCCGGCCTCGAAGCCGAGATGGGCCATGAAGTCGTCGTCGAGCTGGCTGTCGGGCACGTTGCGCAGGTCGACGCGGAAATCGAACGTCGCATTGCCGTCCCGCGCGCCGAGCACGACCTCGCGATGGTCGAGCGCGGCCGACAGCAGCTTCCAGCGCAGGTCCGACCACGATCGCACCGGCTCCGACTCGCCGCCCTGCGCGTCGCTCACGCGCACGTCGCGGATCGACACGACCGTCTCGCTGCCGTCGAAGCCCGCGCGAGCCGCCACCGTGCCGGCGGCCGGCGGCGCGACGATCGCGGTCGGCTCGGTCACGCCGGTGGCGAATATGGCGGAGAACAGCACGATTGCCAGCAGGAAGTTCGCAATCGGTCCGGCCGCGACGATCGCGATGCGCTTGTAGACCGACTGGCGGTTGAATGCCTGCCCGAGTTCCTCGGGCGGAATGCCGCCCGGGCCTGGATCGCGCTCGTCGAGCATCTTCACGTAGCCGCCGAGCGGCAGCGCGGACAGCGTCCACTCGGTGCCCGTCCTGCGGCTGACCCAGCGCGCGACGGGCTGGCCGAAGCCGATCGAGAAACGCAGCACCTTCACGCCGCACCAGCGCGCGACGCGATAGTGTCCATACTCATGCACGACGACCAGCACCCCGATCGCCACCGCAAACGCGACCAGTTCGACCAGTACGTTCATGAGCACTCCATTCAGACCGCACGCTCCACGCGTGGCGCAGGCGCTTTCGCAATGATCGCGGCGGCGAGGCGGCGAGCCTCGGCATCCGCCGCGAGGACGTCGTCGAGCCCGTCGGGCGCGCGGTTCGGCAGCGTGTTGAGCACGGCGTCGACCGTCGCCGCGATCGCCATGAAGCCGATCCGGCGCTCGAGAAATGCTTCGACCGCCACTTCGTTCGCCGCGTTCAATGCGGCGCTCGCGATACCGCCTTCCTCGAGCGCCTTCAGCGCGAGCGCGAGGCACGGGAAGCGCGCGTAGTCGGGCTTCTCGAACGACAACTGGGCGATCTGCGCGAGGTCGAGCTGATCGACGCCCGCGTCGACGCGCTCGGGAAACGCGAGCGCGTGCGCGATCGGCGTGCGCATGTCGGGGTTGCCGAGCTGCGCGAGCACCGAGCCGTCGCGATACGACACGAGCGAATGGATCACGCTCTGCGGATGGATCAGCGCGTCGATCCGGTCGCCCGGCAGCCCGAAGATCCAGTGCGCCTCGATCACCTCGAGGCCCTTGTTCATCATCGTCGCGGAATCGACCGAGATCTTGCGGCCCATCACCCAGTTCGGGTGCTTGCACGCCTCGTCCGGCGTCACGTCGACGAGCGTGGCCGGCTCGCGCGTGCGGAACGGGCCGCCCGACGCGGTCAGGATGATCTTCGAGATCCCGCCGTGCTCGGCCGCGTCGCGCGGCATGCACTGGAAGATCGCGTTGTGTTCGCTGTCGACCGGCAGCAGGATCGCGCCATGGTCGCGCACGGCGTCCATGAAGATCGCGCCCGACATCACGAGCGCTTCCTTGTTCGCGAGCAGGATCCGCTTGCCGGCGCGTGCGGCCGCCAGGCTCGGCGCAAGGCCGGCCGCGCCGACGATCGCGGCGACCACCGTGTCGCAGCCGTCGCTCTTCGACACGTCGACGAGCGCCTGCGGCCCGTGCAGCACGACCGTCTTGCTGCCCGCCGCGCGCAGTTTCGCGTCGACGTGCGCGGCCGTCGCGGCATCGCCGACCACGGCCACTTCAGGCGCGAAGCGCAGACACTGCTCGACGAGCTTGTCGCCGTTGCGGTGCGCGGTCAGCGCGTAGACCGAGAAGCGCTCGGGATGGCGCGCGACCACGTCGAGCGTGCTGTCTCCGATCGAGCCCGTGGAACCGAGCAATGTCAGGCGTTTTTGCATAACAGAAATAATGGTTTAACCAAGCAGCAGCATCGCGAGCGGCAGCACCGGCAGCAGCGCGTCGACCCGATCGAGCACGCCGCCGTGGCCCGGCAGCAGTCCGCTCGAATCCTTCACGCCCGCCTGCCGCTTCAGCAGCGACTCGAACAGGTCGCCAATCACGCTGTATGCAACCAGCAGCGTCAGTGCGGCCCACGTGCCGGGCATTCCGTAGCGCGCGGCGAGCGCGGAAAACAGGGTCGGTTCGAAAGCGTGTACGGCCATCGCGACACTGGCGACGACCATCACCGCGAACCAGCCGCCGATCGCGCCTTCCCAGCTCTTGCCGGGGCTGATCGTGATGGCCAGTTTACGCTTTCCGAAGGCCTTGCCGGCGAAGTATGCGCCGATATCGGCCAGCCAGACGACCAGAAGCAGCGACAGCACGAACGGCACGCCCTGCGCGCGGGCTGCCACGAGCGCGTGCCAGCAGGCGGCGAACACGACGAGACCGGCGGCCAGCAGGAACGGTCGCCACACGCCGCCCGCGAGTTCGGGCTTGCGCCGCAGCGCGAACGGGCCGACCAGCAGCCAGAACACGCCAGCCGCGATGAAAAGGGGACGGGACGAAGCCGCGTCGACGCCGAGCGGCGCGGTGGCCGCGAGCGCGAGCGCCGCGACGAGCGCATAGACGACCGGCGCGGCGCCGCCGAGCTTCAGCAGGCGCGCCCACTCCCACGCGGCGAACACCAGCACGACGCCGATCAGCGCGCCGAACCCGGCGAGCGGCGCGAACAGCGTCACCGGCAGCAGCACGGCCAGCATCACGATCGCCGTGATCACACGGGTTTTCAGCATGAAAGGGAGTCGGCGTTCTGCGATTGCGGTTCGAGCTGCGCACTCGTGCGCCCGAAACGGCGCTCGCGCTCGGTATACGACGCCATCGCGTCGGCCAGTGCCGCGCCGTCGAAATCCGGCCAGTACTTGTCGGTGAAATAGAATTCGGCGTACGCGAGCTGCCACAGCAGGAAGTTGCTGACGCGCTGCTCGCCGCCCGTGCGGATGAAGAGATCGGGCTCCGGCGCGTAGGCCATCGCCAGGTGCGGCGCGAAAGCGTCCTCGGTCACTTCGATCTCGCGACCTTCGCGCACGGCCTGCTCGACGAGCTTCTTCGTCGCCTGCAGGATGTCCCACCGGCCGCCGTAGTTGGCCGCGATGGTGAGCGTCAGACGGGTATTGCGCGCCGTCTTGGTTTCGGCGCGGCGAATCAGTTCACGGATGCGCGGCTCGAAACGGTCGAGATCGCCGACGACACGCAGGCGGATCCCGTTCGCATGCAGCTTGCCCACCTCGCGCTCGAGCGCGGTGATGAACAGCCGCATCAGGAACGACACTTCGTCGTTCGGCCGGCGCCAGTTTTCCGAACTGAACGCGAACAGCGTCAGGTATTCGACGCCGGCGCGCGCGCAGCCTTCGACCACCGCCCGCACGGCATCGACGCCGCGGGTGTGCCCCGCGACGCGCGGCAAGCGGCGTTCGGTCGCCCAACGGCCATTGCCGTCCATGATGATCGCGATGTGACGCGGCACGACGCCGACGTCAGGCACGCGAACGGTAGAGCTGGTATAGGTCATGGCCGTTGAGACAGTAATGCGGGAAGAAGGCGGCGCGCGAGGACGGTCGTCAGACCGTCATGATCTCGGCTTCCTTGGTCTGCACGAGCTTGTCGACTTCGGCCACGTGCTTGTCGGTCAGCTTCTGCACGTCGTCGCTTGCGCGGCGCTCGTCGTCTTCCGAGATTTCCTTGTCCTTCACGAGCTTCTTGAGCGCTTCGTTCGCGTCGCGGCGCAGGTTGCGGATCGCGACCTTGGCCGTTTCGCCTTCGCTCTTCACGACCTTGGTCAGCTCGCGGCGGCGCTCTTCCGTCAGCGCGGGCATCGGCACGCGGATCAGGTCGCCGGCCGTGGCCGGATTCAGGCCCAGATCGGCTTCGCGGATGGCCTTCTCGACCTTCGCGACCATGTTCTTTTCCCACGGCTGCACGCCGATCGTGCGCGCGTCGACGAGCGTCAGGTTCGCGACCTGCGAGATCGGCACCATCGAGCCGTAGTAGTCGACCTGAACGTGATCGAGCAGACCGGTGTGTGCACGGCCCGTACGGATCTTGGCCAGATCGTTCTTGAACGCTTCGATCGAGCGCTGCATCTTTTGCTCGACGCCCTTCTTGACATCAGCGACACTCATTTCAACCTCCGAACCTTCAAACCTTCAAAGAACGCGAGCGCCGACCGGCGCATGTCGCGCGCCGCGGCCGGCAACCCGCAGCCAGTCGCACATAGCCGGTGGCCCGCCGTCAGTCGCCCGCATCCGCGGGAGTTTACACGTGGACGAGCGTACCTTCGTCCTCGCCCAGCACGATGCGCTTGAGCGCACCCGGCTTGTTGATCGAAAACACGCGAATCGGCAGCTTCTGGTCGCGGCACAGCGCAAACGCCGTCGCGTCCATCACCTGCAGGTTGCGGCTGATCGCCTCGTCGAAGCTGATCGTCGTATAGCGCGTAGCCGACGGATCCTTCTTCGGATCGGCAGAATATACGCCATCGACCTTGGTCGCCTTCAGCACGACTTCGGCGCCCACTTCCGAGCCGCGCAGCGCGGCCGCGGTATCCGTCGTGAAGAACGGGTTGCCGGTGCCGGCCGCAAAGATCACGACACGGCCTTCCTCGAGCTGACGGATCGCGCGGGGCCGGATGTACGGCTCGACGACCTGGTCCATCCGCAGCGCCGACTGCACGCGCGCCTCGATGCCCGCGTGGCGCATCGCGTCCTGCAGCGCCAGCGCGTTCATCATCGTCGCCAGCATCCCCATGTAGTCGGCCGTCGCGCGGTCCATGCCGGCCGCGCCGCCCGCGACGCCGCGGAAAATATTACCGCCACCGATCACGACCGCGAGCTGCGTGCCGAGGCGCACGACTTCTGCGATATCCGCCACCATCCGCTCGATCGTCGCGCGATTGATGCCGAAGGCGTCGTCGCCCATCAGCGCTTCGCCGGAGAGTTTGAGGAGGACGCGTTTATAGGCATTGGACATAGGGGCTTCCGAGCGACGAGAGGATGACAACCACGAACTGTAGGGGCGAAATACTGATTCGGGCAAGCGCCGACGACCGGGCCGGGGTACCCGGCCGGCCGGCGGCGCCGCCGGCCGCGGCGGAGCGGACGCCCGCCGCGGTTACTGCCTGACTGCTTACTGCTGCTTTGCTGCGGCGACTTGCGCGGCCACTTCGGCGGCGAAGTCGTCCTGGCGCTTCTCGATGCCTTCGCCGACGACGAACAGCGCGAACTTCTGCACCGCGGCATTCGCTGCCTTCAGCATCTGCTCGATCGTCTGCTTGTCGTTCTTCACGAACGTCTGGTTCAGCAGCGACACTTCCTTCAGGTACTTCTGGACGCTGCCGTCGACCATCTTCGCGACGATTTCGGCCGGCTTGCCCGATTCCGCGGCCTTCTGCTCGGCCACGCGGCGTTCCGTCTCGATCAGTTCCGCCGGCACGTCGGCCGACGACAGCGCGACCGGCTTCATCGCCGCGATGTGCATCGCGACGTCCTTGCCGACCTGCTCGTCCGCGCCCGTGTACTCGACGATCACGCCGATACGCGCGCCGTGCAGGTACGTGGCGATCTTGTTCGCGGTTTCGAAACGGACGAAACGGCGGATCGACACGTTCTCGCCGATCTTGCCGATCAGCGCCAGACGCACTGCGTCGACGGTCGAGCCGTCGAGCGGCAGCGCCGACAGTGCCGCCACGTCGGCCGGATTTTGCGTCGCGACGAGTTCCGCCACCGTCTTCGAGAACGCGAGGAAGTCGTCGTTCTTCGCGACGAAGTCGGTTTCGCAGTTCAGTTCGACCAGCGCGCCTGCGTTGCCGCCGACGAACGATGCGACGACGCCTTCCGCCGTCACGCGCGACGCGGCCTTGCTCGCCTTGTTGCCGAGCTTGACGCGCAGCAGTTCTTCAGCCTTGGCCAGATCGCCGTCGGCTTCCGTCAGCGCCTTCTTGCACTCCATCATCGGTGCGTCGGTCTTTGCGCGCAGTTCTGCCACCATGCTTGCGGTAATTGCCGCCATCATTCGCTCCTTGAGTCTGTATTCACAACGCCGCCCGCTTGGACGCGAACGGCCGAGATTCGTTTCCGGACCCGCGCCGATTCGACGCGATCAGGTCCGGCGCACAAGCTTAAAAAAAGGGGGCCTGTTGAGAGCCCCCTTTTTGCGCCGGCTCGGGGCCAGTTACGCGTTTTCCTCGACGTACTCGTCGTCGCCGCGTGCAGCCTGGACCACTTCGTTGACCGCGTTCGCACGGCCTTCGAGGATCGCGTCGGCCACGCCTTCCGCGTACAGCGCGACTGCCTTGCTCGAGTCGTCGTTACCCGGGATCACGTAATCCACACCTTCCGGCGAGTGGTTCGTATCGACCACGGCGATGACCGGCACGCCCAGCTTGTTCGCTTCCGTGACGGCGATCTTGTGGTAGCCGACGTCGACGACGAAGATCGCGTCCGGAATGCCGCCCATGTCCTTCACGCCGCCGATCGACTTCTGCAGCTTGGCGATTTCGCGTTCGAACAGCAGCGCTTCCTTCTTGCTCATCTTCTCGAGCTCGCCTGCCTCGACAGCCGCTTCCATGTCCTTCAGGCGCTTGATCGACACCTTCAGCGTCTTGAAGTTGGTCATCATGCCGCCGAGCCAGCGTGCGTTGACGTACGGCATGCCCGCACGCTGCGCTTCCTGGGCGATCGTGTCACGCGACTGGCGCTTCGTGCCGACGAACAGGATCGTGCCGCGGTTCGCTGCCAGCTGGCGCACGTACTTCTGTGCGTCCGTGAACATCGGCAGCGTCTTTTCGAGGTTGATGATGTGAATCTTGTTGCGGTGACCGAAAATGAACGGAGCCATCTTCGGGTTCCAGAAGCGCGTCTGGTGACCGAAGTGGACACCCGCTTCCAGCATTTGGCGCATCGTGACTGCCATGTAAATTCTCCACGAGGGTTGGGTCTTAAGCCGGCTGCCGTACCGCCGCGCGAACCCGCCCGAAGGGCGCGGATACCGCGCGGCCGGCACCCTGGTTGCGCCGGCTTGCGATTCGGCACGTGCAAAACGCCCGTGCCGTAAGCCTTTCATCGTGATGCCGCCCCAAGACGGGGAAAATTCGGCATTTGGATATCGACTTAGCCAGAGAGTATAGCACGCGGAATTGTCCGCTCTCAAGTCGCGCGGCACTTTCGCGTGCCGTGCGGCAGCGGGCCGGACAATCCGCGAAAACCCGCATCCGCGCGGCCGGCAGGGGCTGCGAGGCCCGCCATAAGGTGCGATAATCCGTCAATTCACCGCATTGCAGGCATACCTCGATGGCTATTACGCTCAAAAACGAACACGATATCGCCCAGATGCGCGTCGCCTGCCGTCTCGCGAGCGAAGTGCTCGACTTCATCACGCCGCACGTCGTCGCGGGCGTCACGACCGCCGAACTCGACCGCCTCTGCCACGAGTACATGCTCAACGAGCAAGGCACGATCCCCGCGCCGCTGAACTACCAGCCGCCCGGCTATCCGCCGTACCCGAAGGCCACCTGCATTTCGGTCAACGACGTGATCTGCCACGGCATTCCCGGCGAGAAGGTGCTCAAGAACGGCGATGCGCTGAACATCGACATCACCGTGATCAAGAACGGCTATTTCGGCGACACCAGCCGGATGTTCATCGTCGGCGAGGGGTCGATCCTCGCGAAGCGCCTCGTGCAGACCACCTACGAATGCATGTGGCTCGGCATCGACCAGGTCAAGCCCGGCGCGCACCTCGGCGACATCGGCTACGCGATCCAGAAGCACGCGGAAGCGCAAGGCTACAGCGTCGTGCGCGAATACTGCGGCCACGGCATCGGCACGGTGTTCCACGAGGATCCGCAGGTCGTCCACTACGGCCGCCCGGGCACCGGCGTCGAGCTGAAGGCCGGCATGATCTTCACGATCGAGCCGATGATCAACGCCGGCAAGCGCGACATCCGCACGATGCCCGACCAGTGGACGGTCAAGACGCGCGACCGCAGCCTGTCCGCGCAGTGGGAGCACACGGTGCTCGTCACCGAAACCGGCTACGAAGTGCTGACCGTGTCGGCCGGCACGCCGGCGCGCCCCGTGTTCGCGCAACCGGCCGCCGCCGTCTGAGCGACGTCACGCCAGCCCGCCCCACTTTCGCACCTGAACGGCTGCCCATGAGCGCTCACGCTGCCCCCTCGCCCGAAGCGCTGTCGCGGCGCGCCGAATTCAAGGCCGCCAAGACGGAAATGCTCGAGCGTTTTCGCCGCGCGGCGAACGTCGCGTCGCTGATGCACGCGCTGTCGAAACTCACCGACGACGCGTTGAAGCGCGTGTGGGACGAATGCGGGCTGCCCGCGACGCTCGCGCTCGTCGCCGTCGGCGGCTACGGGCGCGGCGAGCTCGCGCCCTATTCCGACGTCGACATCCTCGTGCTGCTGCCCGATGCGCACGACGCGGCGCTCGACGCGCGCATCGAGCGCTTCATCGGGATGGCGTGGGATCTCGGCCTCGAGATCGGCAGCAGCGTGCGCACGGTCGCGCAGTGCATCGAGGAGGCGTCGCAGGACGTCACGGTGCAGACCTCGCTGCTCGAAGCGCGCCGCATCGTCGGCAGCACCGCGCTGTTCGAGCGCTTCACCGTGCGCTACCACGAAGCGCTCGACGCCCGCGCGTTCTTCACCGCGAAGGTGCTCGAGATGCGCCAGCGCCATGCGAAGTTCCAGGACACGCCGTACAGCCTCGAGCCGAACGTGAAGGAAAGCCCGGGCGGGCTGCGCGACCTGCAGACGATCCTGTGGATCGCGCGCGCGGCCGGCTTCGGCAGCAGCTGGCGCGAACTCGACACGCGCGGGCTCATCACCGACCGCGAAGCACGCGAGCTGCGTCGCAACGAAGGCTTCCTGAAGACGCTGCGCGCGCGGCTGCACGTGATCGCCGGGCGCCGCCAGGACATGCTCGTGTTCGACCTGCAGACGCAGGCCGCCGAGAGCTTCGGCTACCAGCCGACGCAGGCCAAGCGCGCGAGCGAGCAACTGATGCGCCGCTACTACTGGGCCGCGAAGGCCGTCACGCAGCTCGCGACGATCCTGATCCAGAACATCGAGGCGCAGCTGTTCCCCGCGACGAGCGGCATCACGCGCGTGCTGTCGGCCGATCGCTTCGTCGAGAAACAGGGCATGCTCGAGATCGTCGACGACGGCGTGTTCGAGCGCCATCCCGACGCAATCCTCGAAGCGTTCCTGCTGTACGAGACGACGCGCGGCGTGAAAGGCCTGTCCGCCCGCACGCTGCGGGCGCTGTACAACTCGCGCGAAATCATGAACAACGCGTGGCGCCGCGATCCGCAGAACCGCCGCACGTTCATGCAGATCCTGCAGCAGCCCGAAGGCATCACGCATGCGTTCCGGCTGATGAACCAGACGAGCGTGCTCGGCCGCTACCTGCTGAACTTCCGCCGCATCGTCGGCCAGATGCAGCACGACCTGTACCACGTGTACACGGTCGATCAGCACATCCTGATGGTGCTGCGCAACATCCGCCGCTTCGCGGTGGCCGAGCATGCGCACGAATACCCGTTCTGCAGCCAGCTGATCGGCAACTTCGAGCGCCCGTGGGTGCTGTACGTCGCGGCGCTGTTCCACGACATCGCGAAGGGCCGCGGCGGCGATCACTCGACGCTCGGGATGGCCGACGCGCGGCGCTTCTGCCGCGAGCACGGGATCGACGGCGACGACGCGGCGCTGATCGTGTGGCTCGTCCAGCATCACCTGACGATGAGCCAGGTCGCGCAGAAGCAGGACACGAGCGACCCCGAGGTCATCAAGCGCTTCGCCGAAGTCGTCGGCAACGAACGCTACCTCACCGCGCTCTACCTGCTGACCGTCGCCGATATCCGCGGCACGAGCCCGAAGGTATGGAACACATGGAAGGGCAAGCTGCTCGAGGATCTGTACCGCATCACGCTCGCGGTGCTCGGCGGCGCGAACCCCGACGCGCATTCGGAGCTGAAGTCGCGGCAGGAGCAGGCGCTCGCGCTGCTGCGCCTGGAAACCGTGCCCGACGACGCGCACCGCGCATTGTGGGATCAGCTCGACGTCGGCTTCTTCCTGCGTCACGACGCGGCCGACATCGCGTGGCAGACGCGCGTGCTGTACCGGCACGTGAACGCCGAAACCGCGATCGTCCGCGCGCGGCCGTCGCCGATCGGCGACGCGCTGCAGGTGCTCGTGTACGTGAAGGACCGCCCCGACCTGTTCGCGGGCATCTGCGCGTATTTCGACCGCAACGGGCTGTCGGTGCTCGACGCGCGCGTCAGCACGACGCGGCACGGCTATGCGCTCGACAACTTCATCGTCACGCAGACCGAACGCGACGTGCGCTACCGCGACATCGCGAATCTCGTCGAGCAGCAGCTCGCGGCGCGGCTGGCCGAAACCGCATCGCTGCCGGAGCCGTCGAAGGGCCGCCTGTCGCGGCTGTCCCGGACGTTTCCGATCACGCCGCGCGTCGACCTGCGGGCCGACGAGCGTGGTCAGTACTACATCCTGTCCGTGTCGGCCAACGACCGGCCGGGCCTTCTCTATTCGATCGCGCGCGTACTCGCCGAACATCGGATCGGCGTCCATGCGGCGCGGATCAATACGCTCGGCGAGCGCGTCGAAGACATCTTCCTGCTCGCGGGTGCCGGCCTGTCCGACAACCGCCTGCAGATCCAGCTCGAAACCGAATTGCTGCGTGCGATCGCAGTCTGAATGAATCCCAGCGTTTATGCGCACCAAATTAACCGTCAAGAATCCGAAGCCGGCGTCGCCGACTCGCGCCCCCGTCCGCTCCGGCAGCCTCGTCGCCCGCAAGGCGGTACGCCCCGCCGCGCCGCCCGCGGCGGACAAGCCGGCCCGCCCGAAGAAGGCGCCCGCGGCGGCCGCCACCGGCGAGCGCTCGTTCAAGCCGCGCGGCGCCGCCGGCGCCGAACGTCCGGGCGCGGATCGCGCACCGGCGAAGCGCGCGCCGCGTGACGGTGGCGCCGAGCGCGGCACGCGCGCGCCGTATCGCGACAATGCGGCCGGCGAAGGTGCGAAGCGCGGCTTCGGCGAGCGTCGCACGTCGTCGGATCGCCCGCCGCGTCGCAACGATGACGATGCGCGGCCGCGCCGCGCCGGTGGCGACGAAGGCAAGCGTCCGTCCTACCGTGACAACGCATCCGCTGAAGGCGCGAAGCGCGGCTTCGGCGAGCGTCGCACGTCGTCGGATCGCCCGCCGCGTCGCGATGACGACGCACGTCCGCGTCGCGCGGGTGGCGACGAAGGCAAGCGCCCGTCCTATCGCGACAACGCATCCGGCGAAGGCGCGAAGCGCAGCTTCGGCGAGCGTCGCACGTCTTCCGACCGCCCTCCCCGCCGTGATGACGACGCCCGTCCGCGTCGCGCAGCAAGCGGTGACGACAGCAAGCGCCCGTCCTATCGCGACAAGGCCGCCGGCGAAGGTGCGAAACGCAGCTATGGCGACCGCAATACGTCATCGGATCGCCCGCCGCGCCGCAGCGACGACGATACGCGTCCGCGCCGTGCAGCGGGCGGTGACGACAGCAAACGCCCGTCCTACCGCGACAAGGCCGCCGGCGAAGGCGCGAAGCGCAGCTTCGGCGATCGCCCGGCCCGCCCCGCGCGCGACGGCGAGCGCCGTTCGTTCGGCGCGGTGAAGACCGCGCAACCCGTCAAGCGCGTGGCGGCGGCCGATGTCGCCTACGGCGACGAAACGGGCCTGATGCGCCTGTCGAAGCGGATGTCCGAGCTCGGCATGTGCTCGCGCCGCGAAGCCGACGAATGGATCGAAAAGGGCTGGGTGCTCGTCGACGGCGAACGCATCGACACGCTCGGCACCAAGGTGCGCGCCGATCAGAAGATCGAGATCGACGAGCGAGCGAGCGCCGCGCAGGCCGCGCAGGTAACGATCCTGCTGCACAAGCCGGTCGGCTACGTGTCGGGCCAGGCGGAAGACGGCTACGAGCCGGCGTCCGTGCTGATCACGCGCGCGAACCGCTGGAGCGGCGATCATTCGCCGCTGCGCTTCTCGCCGCAGCATCTGCATGCGCTTGCGCCGGCCGGCCGTCTCGACATCGACTCCACCGGCCTGCTCGTGCTGACGCAGAACGGCGTGATCGCGAAGCAGCTGATCGGCGAACAGTCGGACATCGACAAGGAATACCTGGTGCGCGTGCGCTTCGGCGAGCGACTGATCGACATCGACCAGCACTTCCCGGCGGAATCGCTCGCGAAGCTGCGCCACGGCCTCGAGCTCGATGGCGTTCCGCTGAAGCCGGCGATGGTGAGCTGGCAAAACGGCGAACAGTTGCGCTTCGTGCTGCGCGAAGGCAAGAAGCGCCAGATCCGCCGCATGTGCGAACTGGTCGGCCTCGACGTGATCGGCCTGAAGCGCGTGCGGATGGGCCGCGTGATGCTCGGCGCGCTGCCGCAGGGCCAATGGCGCTACCTGTCGGCCGACGAGACGTTCTGACCTCGGGCACGCGCGACGTGCGCCCCGCCATGACGAAGCCCGCTTGCGCGGGCTTTTTCTTTTCCGCGCAAAGCGCGGACGATCAGTCGTCGTCGGCCGGATCGAGCCCCGGGAACAGCACCTCGGTGAAGCCGAAGCGCGTGAAGTCGGTAATCCGCATCGGATACAGCTTGCCGATGAGGTGATCGTATTCGTGCTGGACCACGCGCGCGTGGAATCCTTCGGCGACGCGATCGATCTTCTGGCCGAACTGGTCGTAACCGCTGTAGCGCACCTTCGCGTAGCGGCTGACGACGCCGCGCATGCCCGGCACCGACAGGCAGCCTTCCCAGCCCTCTTCCATGTCCGGCGGCAGGTACTCGATCTTCGGGTTGATCAGCACGGTCTCGGGCACCGGCGGCGCGTCCGGATAGCGGTTGTTGTTGCCGAAGCCGAAGATGATGATCTGCAGCCCGATGCCGATCTGCGGCGCGGCCAGCCCGGCGCCGTTCGCGTGATGCATCGTCTCGAACATGTCCGCGACGATCTCGTGCAGCTCGGGGGTATCGAACCGCTCGACCGGTTGGGCGATTTCGAGCAGGCGCGGATCGCCCATCTTCAGGATCTCGCGAATCATGGCGTATTGCCCTCCAGGAGTTGGTGCAGACCGTCTTCGTCCAGCACGGGGATGCCGAGTTCCTCGGCCTTCGCGAGCTTGCTGCCGGCTTCGGCGCCCGCGACCACGTAATCCGTCTTCTTCGACACCGAACCGGCCACCTTGGCGCCCGCCGCTTCGAGCATTTCCTTCGCCGCATCGCGCGTGAGAGTCGGCAGCGTGCCCGTCAGCACGACCGTCTTGCCGGCCAGCACGCCCTGCGGCGCCTTCGGCGCGGGCGGCCCTTCCGGCCACGTGACCTTGCCGGGCGCGCGCAACTGCTCGATCACGGTCCGGTTGTGTTCTTCCGCGAAGAACTGGTGGATCGACTCGGCGACGATCGGCCCGACGTCGTTGACTTCGAGCAGTTCCTCGATCGACGCGTCCATGATCGGCGTCAGCGAGCCGAAATGCTTCGCGAGATCCTTCGCGGTCGATTCGCCGACATGGCGGATGCCGAGCCCGTAGATGAAGCGCGCGAGCGTCGTATGCTTCGCCTTCTCGAGCGAATCGAGCAGATTCTGCGCGGATTTCTCGGCAAACCGGTCGAGTTCGGCCAACGTCGCGAAGCCGAGATTGAACAGGTCGGCCGGCGTGCGCACCAGATTCAGCTCGACGAGCTGATCGATGATCTTCTCGCCGAGGCCGTCGATGTCGAGCGCGCGGCGCTGCGCGAAATGCCACAGCGCCTGCTTGCGCTGCGCCGGGCAGAACAGCCCGCCCGTACAGCGCGCGATCGCCTCGTCCGGCAGGCGCTCGATCTTCGAGCCGCACACCGGGCATTCGGTCGGCATCACGAATTCGGCCGCATCCGCCGGGCGCCGGTCGAGCAGCGCGCCGACCACTTCCGGAATCACGTCGCCCGCACGGCGCACGATCACGGTGTCGCCGATCCGGATGTCCTTGCGGCGCACTTCGTCCTCGTTGTGCAGCGTCGCGTTGGTCACGGTCGCGCCGCCGACGAACACCGGCTCGAGACGCGCGACCGGCGTGATCGCGCCGGTGCGGCCGACCTGCACGTCGATCGCGACGAGCTTCGTCAGCGCTTCCTGCGCAGGGAACTTGTGTGCAAGCGCGAAGCGCGGCGCGCGCGACACGAAACCGAGGCGCTCCTGCTCGTCGCGCCGGTTGACCTTGTAGACGACGCCGTCGATGTCGTACGGCAGCGACTCGCGCTTCTCGCCCACCTTGCGGAAGAAGTCGAGCAGGCCTTCGGCGCCGTGCACGACCGCGCGCTCGCGGTTCACCGGCAGGCCGAGCGACTCGTACCAGTCGAGCAGCGCGCTGTGCGTGTCGGGCATCGGCATCCCGTCGAGCACGCCGATCCCGTATGCGAAGAACGACAGCGGCCGCTGCGCGGTGATCTTCGAGTCGAGCTGGCGCAGGCTGCCGGCCGCCGCGTTGCGCGGGTTCGCGAATTCGCGCTGCTCGGCCGCGCGCTGGCGTTCGTTCAGGCGCGCGAAATCGCGCTTGAACATCAGCACCTCGCCGCGCACGTCGAGCACGGCCGGCACGTGCTTGCCTTTCAGCCTCAGCGGAATCGAGCGGATCGTGCGCACGTTCTCGGTCACGTCCTCGCCGGTCGTCCCGTCGCCGCGCGTCGCCGCCTGCACGAACACGCCCTGCTCGTAGCGCAGCGAAATCGCGAGGCCGTCGAACTTCAGTTCGCACGCGTATTCGACGGGGTCCGTCACCGAGCCGGCGAGATCGGTCGTCTTGGCGAGCGCGTCGGCGACGCGCTTGTCGAACGCGACGATGTCCTCGTCGGCGAAGCCGTTGTTCAGCGACAGCATCGGCGCATCGTGGACGACCGGCGTGAAGCCGCCGGCCGCTTCGCCGCCGACGCGCTGCGTCGGCGAATCGGGCGTCACGAGTTCGGGATGGTCGGTTTCGAGCTGCTGCAGCTCACGGAACAGCCGGTCGTATTCGGCGTCGGGCAGATCCGGCTGATCGAGCACGTAATAGGCGTGGTTCGCCCGCTCGAGTTGGTCGCGCAGCCACGCGGCGCGCGCGTCGGGCTGGCTGGCTGGCGGTTCGGCTTGGGTTCGGGCCATGCTGGCGGCAGATTCGTTCGGAAAAATCGGATTTCCGATTATCTCAGTTTGACGCCGCGGCGGGTGCGCAATGCGGGCCCGATGGCATGCTGCGGCGCACACCGAGCGGTGTGCGCCGCGGCGACGAACGACGGCGCCAGGCGCCGCCGTCCGCGCGATCGCATTACTGGCTGAAGAGGCGGCGCGTGACCGGCGAACCGGCCGGAATGCCGGCTTCCTCGAGCTTCGCGTACAGCTTCATCAACTGCTGCTCGATCGCGAGCAGCGTCGACTCCGGCAACGGCCGGCACGAATCGTCGACGACGCGCGCGCCGATCCGCTCGGACAGCGACTTCGCGTAATCGCACATCAGCCGGAACGGCAGGATGTCCTCTTCGGCCACCGGCACGTCGAGCACCAGCGTGATCATGTTGCCGCCCTTGTACGTCAGGTCGTCGCGCAGGAAGTTCGTATCGCCGAACTGCAGCATGAACACCGGGTTCTGCTTCGCGTCGAGCTTCACGAAGCGCGTGCCGTCGCGCGACAGCAGCAGCCCGTCCTGCGACGCGACCGCCTGCACGTAGTTCGCGGACCACGGCGCGCCGTCCGACATCACGTTGATCGACAGTTGCGCATCGCACTGCGCGGCAAACGCGTCGAGCTCGCGCGCCATCGCGACCGTTTCCATCATGTCCGGGAATTCCGGCGCGCCGTCGATCGCGTCGGCGAACTGCTGGACGCCCGTCACGAATTCGGAGAATTCGAGCTCGTTCAGCGCGCCGCCGCGGTTCGCGAGCTGCGCGGCCGCGCGCAGCTCTTCGTAGCGCACGCCGTTCTGCAGCAGCTCCCACTGGCCGCCTTCCGGCTTGCCTTCGATGTGCACGGGCTTGCTGCCCGCGCGGCGCAGCCGCTGCGCGATCGGCAGGATCTTGTCGCCCGGCAGCGGCCCGGTGAGACGGATCGGCACGATGCAGTCGATCCGGCGATCGACGATCGCGGGCGGCGCCGACGAGATCGTCGTCGCGGCCGGCAACACCGGTTCGGTCGGCTCGGCCGCCGCCTCGTGCGTGGCGGCGGGCACGGCTTCCTCGCCCGCGGCCGGCTCGGTCGGTTGGGCCGACGTGTCGACGCCCGTCGCCTCGGCCTGCAGGTCGGCCGGCGTATCGGCCGGCGCGGCGCCGCCCGCGGCCGCACCGAAGGTGGGCTCGACGCGCGTGGCTTCGGCCGTGGCCGCCGTACCCGCGGAGACCGGCGCCGCGGGCTCGCGACGCACCGGCTGACGCACCGGCTCGATGAACGGCAGCTCTTCGTCGCGCTCGGGGCGGTTCATCGCCTCGGCCGCTTCCTCCGGCATCGGGCGCGGCATCCTGCGCCGCACTTTCGCGCCCTGCCATGCGTTGTAGACCACGACGCCGCCCACCACGACGGCGCCCGCGCCGATCAAACCGAGTGTCAACTCGTCCATGCACGCTCCATCAGCAATTCTTTTTCGTCGGGACCGCGAACGGGCGCCCATGCGCCGCGCGAACGCGGTCCGGTTTCGTCAAACGTCAATTCTGGGCAAAACCCGCGGCGGTTTCCATGTCCACCGCGACGATCCGCGACACGCCCTGCTCCTGCATCGTCACGCCGATCAGCTGCTGCGCCATTTCCATCGCGATCTTGTTGTGCGAGATGAACAGGAACTGCGTCTTGTCGGACATCGCGCGCACGAGATTCGCGAAACGCTCGGTGTTCGCGTCGTCCAGCGGCGCGTCGACCTCGTCGAGCAGACAGAATGGCGCCGGGTTCAACTGGAACATCGCGAACACCAGCGCGGTCGCGGTCAGCGCCTTCTCGCCGCCCGACAGCAGGTGAATCGTCGCGTTCTTCTTGCCCGGCGGCTGCGCCATCACCTGCACGCCGGCATCGAGAATCTCGTCGCCCGTCATGATCAGCTTCGCCTGGCCGCCGCCGAACAGGCGCGGGAACAGGTCGCTGAAATGCCGGTTGACCTCGTCGAAGGTGCCCTGCAGCAGCGTGCGGGTTTCCTGGTCGATCTTGTGGATCGCGTCCTCGAGCGTCGT
The DNA here is from genome assembly GCF_020419985.1 of Burkholderia sp. AU32262. Taxonomy (NCBI): domain Bacteria; kingdom Pseudomonadati; phylum Pseudomonadota; class Betaproteobacteria; order Burkholderiales; family Burkholderiaceae; genus Burkholderia; species Burkholderia sp. AU32262. Next base: position 21,546 of record NZ_JAIZRS010000020.1, on the reverse strand, counting down.
GATCGCGTCGATCAGGTCGGCCGACTGCGCGTCGAGGAACACCTTGCGTTCGCTCGCTGCCTTCAGCTCGTCGAGCGCGGCCATGTTCACCGGCCCGAGCGCGTTGATCGCGTTGTTCAGGCGCGTGACTTCGCCCTGCAGGTACGACGGCTTGAGATCCGGCGTCAGCTTCGCGGCCAGCGCGGCCTCGTCGACCTCGGCGGCCGCGAGCTGCTCGGCGAACTGCTCGACGGACAGGCGCGCGGCCTGCTCCTTCAGTTGCAGCTCGGTGATGCGGTCGCGCAGCGGTTGCAGCGAACGCTCGGCGACGAGCCGTTGCTCGTCCGACGCGCGCAGCTTCGCGGTCAGGTCGTCGAGCTCGATGCGCGCGGCCTGCAGCGCTTCTTCCTTCACCGCGCGAATCTCGAGCGCGTCCTGCAGGCCCGTGTGCGCGGTCTGCTCGTTGATCGTCTCGAGTTCGGCGCGCGCGTCTTCCAGCGACGCGGCGACGCGCTCGCTCTGCTCGTGCGCGACCTGGATCGTGCGCTTGAGTTCGTCGATGCGGGTCGCCGCGTTGCGTGCGGCAAAGCGCGCGTCGTTCGCGCCGCGCTCGAGATCGCGCGCTTCCTGACGCGCCTGCGTCAGCGATTCGTCGAGCGACTCGAACGCGAGCTGGTTGTCCTCGAAGCGCGCCCGCAGTTCCGCGAGCTCGCCGTCGAAGCGCTCGAAATTCGCTTCCGACTCCGCGCGCAATGCACGCTGCTCCTCGATCTGCGCGCCGATTTCCTCGAGTTCCTCGCGGATCTGCGTGCTGCGCTGCGTATAACGCTCGTGCGCCTGCGCGAGCTTCAGCACGTCCATCTGCAGCGCATGCACGCGCTGCGTCGCGCGCTCGGCCTGCGCGCGCACGTCGCCGAGCGCCTGCGTGGCCTGCGTGTGCGCGGCTTCCGCCCGCACGGCCGCCGTGCGCGCCTCGTCGGCGAGCAGCGCCTGCGCGCGCACCTGGCGCGTCAGGTTTTCGATTTCCTGCTGGCGGGCCAGCATCCCGGCCTGCTCCGAATCGGCCGCGTACAGCTGCACGCCGACGCGCGTGACGATGTGGCCGGCCTTGACGACGAACGCGCCGCCTGCCGGCAACTGCGTGCGCGTGGCGAGCGCCTGCGCGACGTCGTCGGCGACGTACACGTTGCCGAGCCAGTCGTTCAGCACCGCGCGGATACCGGCGTCGTCGATGCGCACGAGCGACAGCACCGGCCGCAGCCCGGCCGCCGCGGCGGGCGGCTCGCCGGCCGCGGGCGGCGCATAGAACGCGAGCTTCGCGGGCGGCGCGTCGGCCGCGAATGCCTTCACCCAGTCGAGATTCGACACTTCGAGCGCGGCGAGGCGCTCGCGCAGCACGGCCTCGAGCGCCGCTTCCCAACCGGCCTCGACGTGCAGCTTCTTCCACAGCCGCGGCAGCGCGCCGAGCTCGTGCTTGTCAAGCCACGGCTGCACCTTGCCTTCGGTCTGCACGTTCTCCTGCAGCTGCTTCAGCGCGGCGAGGCGCGCCTCGAGCTGGTGGATCTGCGCGGCTTCGGCCTGCACGCGCTCCTGCGCGGCACGACGTTCGCCGTCGAGGCGCGGCACCGTTTCCTCCGCGTCCGCGAGGCGCGCCTGCGCTTCAGCGAGAATTTCTTCCTGCTCGGCCAGCTGCATGCGCAGCTCTTCGAGCTGCGTCTCGTCCGGCGCGTCGAGCCCGCCCGCTTCGCTCTTCAGGCGCTCGTGGCGCTGCTGAAGCTGCTGGAGCTGCTGGTCGGCGTTGCGCTGGTGCGCGGCTTCGAGCTTCAGCGACTGCTCGGTCTGCGCGATCCGCGCGCGCTCGTCGTTGAGCTGCGCCTGCGCGTCGCGCCACTTCGCTTCGAGCGCCGGCAGCGCATCGTGCTTCGCGGCCGCGTTGTCTTCGGCGAGCGCGGCCTTCTCGTCGGCCATCGCGCGCGCCTCTTCGGCTTCCTCGAGCTCGTCCTGCGACTTCTCGGCCTGCGCGCGCCACTGCTCGCGCTGCGCGTTCAGCGCGGCGATCTGCGCCTGCACGCGATTGCGCGATTCGACGATGAACTTGATCTCGGCTTCGAGGCGGCTCACCTCGGCGTTCGCCTCGTAGAGCGCGCCCTGCGCGCCCTGCATCGCGTCGCTCGCCGAGTAGTGCGCGACGCGCAGCGTCTCGAGCTGCGCCTCGACTTCGCGCAGCTTCGCCGTCTGCGCCTCGAGGTCGATCTGCGCCTGTTCGATCGCACGCTGCTGCTTCTGCTGCTCGCCCGCGGCCTCGTTCTTGCGCAGCAGCCACAAGAGGCGCTGCTTCTCCTCGCCGTCGGCGACGAGCTCCTTGTACTTGGTCGCGACCACCGCCTGCGCCTCGAGCTTCTCGAGGTTCGCGCCGAGTTCGCGCACGATGTCCTCGACGCGCGTCAGGTTCTCGCGCGTGTCGTGCAGGCGGTTCTCGGTTTCGCGGCGGCGTTCCTTGTACTTCGACACGCCGGCGGCTTCCTCGAGGAACACGCGCAGCTCTTCGGGCTTCGCCTCGATGATCCGCGCGATCATGCCCTGCCCGATGATCGCGTACGCGCGCGGCCCGAGGCCCGTGCCGAGGAAGATGTCCTGGATGTCGCGGCGGCGCGCCGGCAGGTTGTTGATGTAGTAGCTCGACGTGCCGTCGCGCGTCAGCACGCGCTTCACGGCGATTTCGCCGTACTGGCCCCACTGCCCGGCCGCACGACCGTCGGAGTTGTCGAAGATCAGTTCGACGCTGGCCCGGCTGCCGGGCTTGCGGGCGGTCGAACCGTTGAAGATCACGTCCTGCATCGATTCGCCGCGCAGCTCGGACGCGCGCGACTCGCCGAGCACCCAGCGCACGGCATCGATGATGTTGGACTTGCCGCATCCGTTCGGGCCGACCACGCCGACGAGCTGGCCCGGAACCTGGAAATGCGTGGGATCGACGAAGGATTTGAAGCCAGCGAGTTTGATCGAGCTCAGACGCACGGCGGTATCGGATGTGAAGAAGGTGTGAGACGGACGGGGCCGCACGGCGCGGAGCCGGAGAGCCCCTGCGCGCCACGCGCCCCGGAATTCAAAAACGGGGCCGCGCGCATCCAGCGTTGGGCCCCGCAAACGGCGTCCATCATACCATCGCGCGTGCGCCGTCCCGACCGGCGCCGGGTTTGTCCGGTGCCGGCGCGGCACGATGGACCCGGCTCGACAGCAGCGTCGCCAGCACGATGCACGCGCCGCCCGCCCACTCGCGCGCGCTCGGCAGCTCGTTCGCGAACACCCACGCGGACAGCGCGGTGATCACGATCTCGAACAGCATGATGATCGATGCACGGTTCGCCGGCACGCGCGCGAGGCCGTACTGGACGAGCAGGTTGTTCGACGCCATCGTCACGCCGATCGCCGCGATGATCAATGCGGCCACGCCAAGCTGGCCGCTTGCCGGCGCGGCCGGCAGCCCCTCGAACAGCGACGCGATCGCGCCGAACACGGCCGCGCCGCCGAACAGCGTCGCGGTGCGCATTTCCGCGCGCATGTCGGGCAGCTCGCGGCTCGCCTTGATCACCAGCACGTTGCTCATCGCGAAGCTCAGGCCGGCCGCGAGGCCCGCCCATTCGGCCGGGTTGGCCGGCAGCGGCAAGCCGAGCGCCGGCGACCACAGCATCAGCATCGCGCCGCCGATCGACAGCGCCGCGAGCCCCGCGCCGGCCCAGGTCAGCCGCTCGCGCAGCAGGAAGTGCGCGTAGATCGCGGTCCAGGCCGGCGTCAGGTAGAACAGCAGCATCACGCGCAGCACCTCGCCGTGGATCGTGCCCCACACGAAACCGAGGTTCGTCACGCCGGCCGTCACCGCGATGCCCGGCAGCACCCAGTGCCAGCGCAGCGTCGCGATCGCGCGGTGCCGCGCGACGATCACGAACAGGAATGCGACGAGGCTCGTCAGCGCGCTCGCCAGCGTGCCCGTCACGCCGAGCGACGCGAGGATCCGCAGCGGATACCAGATCAGGCCCCATACCGACGCGCCGATCAGGATGGCCAGCGTCGGCAGGCTGCCGCGTACCGCATTGTTCATCAGAATTTGCTCCGAGAAACCCCGCCATTGATGGCGGGAAGGAAAGGCGTGCTGTTGACAGGCAGCTTTTCCCACAGGTTAGGATCACCGGCATGATCCTTGTCTACCGCTACCGGGTGAAATCGCTCAACGGACTGCTTAACAAGCAGAGCCGCGCGGTGAACTACGTCTGGAACTTCTGCAATGACACGCAGAAGCACGCGCTCAAGTGGAGCAAGAAGTGGCCGACGGGGTTCGATCTGAACGTGCTGACGACGGGGAGCAGCAAGGAACTCGGCATCCACTCCGGCACGATCAACGCGACGTGCGAGCAATATGCGAAGTCGCGCAGTCAGCACCGACGGCCCTACCTGCGCTATCGCGGCAGGAAATCGCTGGGCTGGGTGCCGCTGAAGGGCCGTGACCTGAAGCGCGAGGGTGACGCGTTCCGTTTCGCCGGCAACACGTTTCGCGTGTTCAACAGCCGACCGCTTCCCGAAGGCAAGATCAAGGACGGGACCAACTTTGCGCAGGATGCGCGCGGCAACTGGTTCCTGAACATCGTGATCGAGATGCCCGATGTGCAGGCCCGCCCGATCCGTTCCGGCGTCGGCATCGATCTCGGTCTGAAAGACTTCGCCACACTTTCGACCGGCGAGAAGCTGCCCAATGAACAGTTCGGTCGACGGGCGGCGGAAAAGCTGGCGAAAGCGCAACGGGCGCGAAAGCACAAGCGTCATATCGCGAAGTTGCACGCCAAGGTCGCGAATGCCCGTGCCGATTTCCAGCATAAGCTCGCGCTCGATCTGGTGCGGCGTTTCGATTACATCGCTGTCGGCGACGTATCTGCCGTCAAACTTGCCAGAACCAGGATGGCGAAGAGCGTCTACGACGCATCCTGGTCGTCCTTCCGAAACAAGCTCCGCTACAAAGCGATCGCGCACGGGGCCACGTTCGAGGAAGTCGACGAAAGCGGTTCGACCCAGTCCTGTTCGTCGTGCGGGTCGCAAGACAGCACGACGCGGCCGAAAGGTATCGCGGGACTGCGAATAAGAGAGTGGACCTGCAGTGACTGTGGTGTCGAACATGATCGTGATATCAACGCTGCGCTGAACATTCTCCGATGCGGACGTGCATCGCCAGGTGTGGGAATCCTCCGCCTTTAGGCGGACGAGGACGTCAATTGGTTCGATACCCTTTATTCGAGCGGCCCCGGCCGCCGCGCCGGCAGGCCGTGACCGCATTCCGTCACGCTATAATCATCCGCTGCGACCCGCGCGCCCGAGGCGCCGCTCGCAGCCGCGCGGCGCGCCCGCCGCTTCTTTCGCTCCAACCGGCCGCGATGGCCGCTTCGCCCGTGAACCCTCGACTCGACTCGCTCCAGCCCTATCCCTTCGAAAAGCTGCGCGCCCTGTTCAAGGACGTGACGCCTTCCGGCGACCTCAAACCGATCAGCTTCGGCATCGGCGAGCCCAAACACGCGACGCCGGCGCTGATTCGCGACGCCGTGGTGGCCGCGCTCGACGGCCTTGCGTCGTATCCGGCCACCGCCGGCTCGGACGCGCTGCGCACGTCGATCGCACGCTGGCTCGAGCGCCGCTACGGGCTGCCGGCCGTCGATCCGGCCACGCAGGTGCTGCCGGTGTCGGGCTCGCGCGAGGCGCTGTTCTCGCTCGCGCAGACCGTGATCGACGCGCGCACGACCGCGGACGGCAAGAAGGCGATCGTACTCTGTCCGAATCCTTTCTATCAAATTTACGAAGGCGCGGCGCTCCTGGCCGGTGCCGAACCCTATTTCGCGAACAGCGACCCGGCCCGCAACTTCGCGTGCGACTACGCGGCCGTGCCCGACGACGTGTGGGCGCGCACGCAGCTGCTGTACGTGTGCTCGCCGGGCAACCCGACAGGCGCCGTGCTGACGCTCGACGACTGGCGCGAGCTGTTCGCGCTGTCCGACCGCCACGGTTTCGTGATCGCGTCCGACGAGTGCTACTCGGAAATCTATTTCGACGAAGCGGCACCCCCGCTCGGCGGCCTCGAGGCCGCGCACCGCCTCGGCCGCGGCTTCGAGCGCCTCGTGATGCTGTCGAGCCTGTCGAAGCGCTCCAACGTGCCGGGCATGCGCTCGGGCTTCGTCGCCGGCGACGCCGCGCTGCTCAGGAAATTCCTGCTGTACCGCACGTATCACGGCGCCGCGCTGTCGCCGGTGTGGCAGCACGCGAGCATCGCCGCATGGAACGACGAGGCGCACGTGCGCGAGAACCGCGCGCTGTACCGGCAGAAGTTCGATACGGTCACGCCGATGCTCGCCGACGTGATCGACGTGAAACTGCCCGACGCCGCGTTCTACCTGTGGGCCAACGTGTCGCGCACCGGCCTGTCGGACACCGAGTTCGCCCGCCGCCTGTACGCCGACTATAATGTGACGGTTCTGCCCGGCTCGTACCTCGCGCGCGATGCGCACGGCGCGAACCCGGGCCGCGATTTCATCCGGATCGCGCTCGTCGCGGGCACCCCCGAATGCGTCGAGGGCGCGCAACGCATCGTCGATTTCTGCCGGGCTCTCGCGCGGTAAGACGTCCATCCCGATCAATTCCATCCATCTCCTGCGAAAACGAACATGTCGCAACAACTTCAGCAAATCATCGATACCGCCTGGGAAAACCGCGCCGAGCTGTCGCCGAAGGCCGCGCCCGCCGACGTCCGCGAGGCCGTCGCTCACGCGATCGAGCAACTCGACAAGGGCGCGCTGCGCGTCGCCGAGAAAATCGACGGCAACTGGACGGTCCACCAGTGGCTGAAGAAGGCCGTGCTGCTGTCGTTCCGCCTGGAGGACAACGCGCCGATGCCGGCCGGCGGCTACTCGCAGTTCTACGACAAGGTGCCGTCGAAGTTCGCGAACTACACGGCCGAGGATTTCGCCGCGGGCGGCTTCCGCGTCGTGCCGCCGGCCATCGCGCGCCGCGGCTCGTTCATCGCGAGGAACGTCGTGCTGATGCCGTCGTACACCAACATCGGCGCGTACGTCGACGAAGGCACGATGGTCGACACGTGGGCGACGGTCGGTTCGTGCGCGCAGATCGGCAAGAACGTGCACCTGTCGGGCGGCGTCGGCATCGGCGGCGTGCTCGAGCCGCTGCAGGCGAACCCGGTCATCATCGAGGACAACTGCTTCATCGGCGCGCGCTCGGAAGTCGTCGAAGGCGTGATCGTCGAGGAAAACTCGGTGATCTCGATGGGCGTGTACCTCGGCCAGAGCACGAAGATCTACGATCGCGAGACGGGCGAGGTCAGCTACGGCCGCATCCCGGCCGGCTCGGTCGTCGTCGCCGGCAACCTGCCGTCGAAGGACGGCTCGCACAGCCTGTACTGCGCGGTGATCGTCAAGAAGGTCGACGCGAAGACGCGTGCGAAGGTCGGCCTGAACGAGCTGCTGCGAGGCGACTGATGGCGAAGCCGCACACCGTGGTCGTCTACGGCATTCCGAACTGCGACACCGTGAAGAAGGCCCGCGTGTGGCTCGACGATCACGGCGTCGAATTCGAGTTCCACGATTTCAAGAAGCTCGGCGTCAGCGCGCCGCTGATCGAAGACTGGCTGAAGGACGTGTCGCTCGACGCGCTCGTGAACAAGCGCGGCACGACGTGGCGCGGCCTGGACGACGCGATGAAGGCGGCCGCCGAAACGAAGACCGGCGCGGTCGCGCTGATGATCCACAAGCCGTCGGTCATCAAGCGCCCCGTGCTCGTCGTCAACGGCCGCGTGAAATCGCTCGGCTTCGCGGCCGACCAATACGCGGCGCTGTTTGCCGCATAGGGCTGCCCGCGCCGCGCCTGCGGGCGGGCCTGTTCACGCTAATAACGGGCTTGCGCTGGCCCGACGCCCTGTCGCTGCCGGCCACCGCGCCGGCATTTTTTATCGAAAGTGGTCCGAACCATGTCCGCCACCCTAGCCCTTACCGAACAGCTGATCGCCCGCGCGTCCGTGACGCCCGACGACCAGCACTGCCAGCAGATCATGACCGAGCGCCTCGCCGCGCTCGGCTTCGAATGCGAGACCATCGCGTCGCACGGCGTGACCAACCTGTGGGCCGTCAAGCGCGGCACCGACGGCCGCGACGGCAAGCTGCTCGCGTTCGCGGGCCACACCGACGTCGTGCCGACCGGCCCGCTCGAACAGTGGACCTCGCCGCCGTTCATCCCGGCCCATCGCGACGGCAAGCTGTATGGCCGCGGCGCGGCCGACATGAAGACGTCGCTCGCGGCGTTCGTCGTCGCGTCCGAGGAATTCGTCGCGGCCCATCCAGGCCACCGCGGCGCGATCGCGTTCCTGATCACGAGCGACGAGGAAGGCCCGGCCACCGACGGCACCGTGAAGGTCGTCGAGCTGCTGCAGGCACGCGGCGAGCGGCTCGACTACTGCATCGTCGGCGAACCGACGTCGACCGCCGAGCTCGGCGACGTCGTCAAGAACGGCCGCCGCGGCTCGATGTCCGGCGAACTGGTCGTCAAGGGCGTGCAAGGCCACATCGCGTATCCGCACCTCGCGAAGAACCCGATCCACTTGCTCGCGCCGGCGCTCGCCGAGCTCGCCGCCGAGCAGTGGGACGCCGGCAACGAATACTTCCCGCCGACCACCTGGCAGGTGTCGAACCTGCACGCCGGCACCGGCGCGACCAACGTGATCCCCGGCCACGCCGACCTGCTGTTCAACTTCCGCTTCTCGACCGCGAGCACGGTCGAGGGCCTGCAGGCCCGCGTGCACGCGATCCTCGACAAGCACGGCCTCGAATACACGCTGAAGTGGTCGGTGAGCGGCCTGCCGTTCCTCACGCCGCGCGGCGAACTGTCGGGCGCGCTGGAAAACGCGATCCGCGCCGAGACCGGCATCACGACCGAGCTGTCGACGACGGGCGGCACGTCGGACGGCCGCTTCATCGCGCGCATCTGCCCGCAGGTGATCGAGTTCGGCCCGCCGAACGGCAGCATCCACAAGATCGACGAGCACATCGAGCTGCGCTTCGTCGACCCGCTGAAGAACGTGTACCGACGCGTGCTCGAACAACTGATCGCCTGACGGAGCCTCGCATGACGACACCTTTTGCCACGGTCCGCGACCTGCTGCGCTACGCGGTCACGCGCTTCTCGAAAGCGAAGCTCGCGTTCGGCCACGGTTCCGACAACGCGTACGACGAAGCGGCCTACCTCGTGCTGCATACGCTCGACCTGCCGCTCGACACGCTCGAGCCGTTCCTCGACGCGCGCCTCTTGCCCGACGAAATCGCGGCCGTGCTCGCGGTGATCGAACGACGCGCGACCGATCGCGTACCGGCCGCGTACCTCACGCACGAAGCGTGGATGCACGGCCACCGCTTCTACGTCGACGAACGCGTGATCGTGCCGCGCTCGTTCATCGGCGAACTGCTCGACGACGGGCTGCAGCCGTATGTCGCCGATCCCGAGCAGGTTGGCGCGGTGCTCGAACTGTGCACCGGCTCCGGCTGCCTCGCGATCCTCGCGGCGAGCGCGTTCCCGAACGCGGAGATCGACGCGGTCGACCTGTCGGACAAGGCGCTCGAAGTCGCGGCAATCAACGTGCGCGACTACGGCCTCGAAGACCGCATCGGGCTGCACCGCGGCGACCTCTACGCCCCGCTGCCCGCGTTCCGCACCGATCCCGGCTCGCGCTACGACGTGATCCTGACGAACCCGCCGTACGTCAATGCCACGTCGATGGCCGCGCTGCCGCCCGAATACCGGCACGAGCCGGAAATGGCGCTCGCCGGCGGCGACGACGGGATGGACATCGTGCGACGCATCGTCGCCGAAGCGCACCGCTGGCTGCACGACGACGGCGTGCTCGTCGTCGAGATCGGCAACGAACGCGAGAACGTCGAAGCGGCGTTCGGCGGCCTCGAGCTCACGTGGCTGCCCACCAGCGCGGGCGACGACGCGGTGTTCCTGATCCAGGCATCGGACCTGCCGCGCAAGGCCTGAGCGTGTGCGGGCCACCCGCCGTGCGGCGCACCGTTGCGCCGCACGGTTGGGTAAGATGCGCGTAGGCGGCCGCCCGGCCGCACGCCCTGCGGAATCCCTTCGGGAGCTCTCCCGGCAGCACCCCGGCAGTTCTTTACGCGCTCATGACCCTCGACTGGCTACATCTCGGCACCCTGATCCTGATCATCCACGTGCTCGGGATCGTCGCGGCGTGCCACGCAATTATGAACACGCGCACGTCGCAAGGCGCGATCGCGTGGGCCGTCTCGCTCACGGCCATGCCGTACCTGACGCTCGTTCCGTACCTGTTCCTCGGCCGCAGCAAATTCTCAGGCTACGTCGACGCCCGGCGCCACGAGCCGGAAATGTTGCGCACGCACACGCCTCGCTCGCCGTGGCGCACCGCCGACGCGACCGACGGGCCGGCCGCGGACGCGCTGGGGCAGGCCGCCGTGCTCGCGCTCACGCGGCTCGGCGGCATGCCGTTCCTCGGCGGCAATTCGGTGCGCACGCTCGTCAACGGCGACGCGACGTTCTCGGCCATCCTGGCGGCGATCGACGCCGCGCGCGACTACGTGCTCGTCCAGTTCTTCATCGTGCGCGACGATGCGCTCGGCCGGATGCTGCGCGACTCGCTGCTCGCGCGTGCGGCGGCCGGCGTGCGCTGCTGCGTGCTGTACGACAGCATCGGCAGCTTCGACCTGCCGCACCGCTACGTCGACGCGTTGCGCCGGGGCGGCGTCGAGGTCCATCCGTTCGCGACCAACCGGAAATTCGTCAACCGCTTCCAGCTGAACTTCCGCAACCACCGCAAGATCGTCGTCGTCGACGGCAATCGCGCGTTCGTCGGCGGCCACAACATCGGCGTCGAATATCTCGGCGCGAATTCGCGGCTGTCGCCATGGCGCGACACCCACATCGAGATCCGCGGGCCCGTGGTGGCGAGTATTCAATACGTGTTCGCCGAAGACTGGCACTGGGCGACGCAGAAGCTGCCGCCCATCGCGCTGCCGCCGCCCGCGCAGCCTGGCGACGGCATGCATTGCCTCGCGGTGCCGATGGGGCCGGCCGACAAGCAGGAAACCGGCTCGCTGTTCTTCGTCGAATCGATCAATGCCGCCCGCGAACGGGTCTGGATCACCACGCCGTACCTCGTTCCCGACGAAGCCGTGGTCTGCGCGCTGAAGCTCGCCGTGATGCGCGGCGTCGACGTGCGCATCCTGATCCCGAGCCGGCGCGATCACTACGTCGTGTTCGAGGCGTCGAAGCTTTACGCACGCGAGCTCGTCGATGCGGGCGTGAAGGTGTTCCGCTACCGGCCCGGCTTCCTGCACCAGAAGGTCGTGCTGATCGACCGCATCGCGGCGGCGGTCGGCAGCGCGAATCTCGACAACCGCTCGTTCCGCCTCAATTTCGAGGTCATGGTCATGACCGTCGATCGCGCGTTCGCCGACGAAGTGGAAGCGATGCTCGATGCCGACTTCGCGCAGGCGTACGAGGTCGATGCCGACGAATACCGGAAATCGCCCGCCTGGCGGCGCATCGCGATGCACGTCGCGCGGCTGTTCGCGCCTATCCTGTAACGGCCGCGGCGCATGCCGCGCGTCGCCGTCACAGCAGCTTGTCGATGTCCGCGGCGATTTCGTCGGGCTTGGTGGACGGCGCATAGCGCTTGACGATGCGCCCTTCGCGGTCGATCAGGAATTTGGTGAAATTCCACTTGATCGCCTTGAGGCCGAGAATGCCGGGCGCCTCGTCGGTCAGGTAGCGATACAGCGGATGCGCATGGTCGCCCTTCACGTCGATCTTCGCGAACATCGGGAACGTGACGCCGTAGTTGCGTTCGCAGAACGCGCCGATCTGCGCGGCGTCGCCCGGCTCCTGCCTGCCGAACTGGTTGCACGGGAAGCCGAGCACGAAGAAGCCGCGCGCCGCGTACTGGTCGTACAGCTTCTGCAGCCCAGCGTACTGCGGCGTGAAACCGCACTCGCTCGCGGTATTGACGATCAGCAGCACCTTGCCGCGATACGCGTCGAGCGATACCGGCGCACCGGCGAGCGTCTCCGCACCGAACGAATACAGGGTGGACATCGGGCACTCCTTTTACGAAACCGGATCGACGTGGAGTCTAGGCTAAATTGCGCCGTGGCGGCATCCGCCGATCGGCCGATGCCCGGCGCACGCGGCGCGCAGTCTAGAATAGCGGTTTTGGCCAGCCATTTCCGCCGTGATCCGTTTCAATCAGTTCAGCCTTGCGCGCGGCACCAAGCCGCTGTTCGAGTCGGCCTCGTTCGTGCTCAATCCCGGCGAGAAAGCCGGCCTGATCGGCGCGAACGGCGCCGGCAAGTCGACGCTGTTTTCCGTCCTGCGCGGCGAGCTGCATTCCGACGGAGGCGATTTCTCGATGCCGCCGTCGTGGCGGATCGCCCACGTGTCGCAGGAAACGCCCGCGGTCGACCGCTCGGCGCTCGACTACACGCTCGACGGCGACACCGCGCTGCGCGAGATCGAGGCGCGCATCGCCGCCGCTTCGGCCGCGCATGACGGCGCGGCCGAAGCCGACGCGCACGCGGCGTTCGCCGATGCCGACGGCTACACCGCGCCGGCCCGCGCCGAAGCGCTGCTGCTCGGCCTCGGCTTCACGCTCGCGCAAACGCGCGAATCCGTCGCGAGCTTCTCCGGCGGCTGGCGCATGCGCCTGAACCTCGCGCAGGCGCTGATGTGCCGCTCCGACCTGCTGCTGCTCGACGAACCGACGAACCACCTCGACCTCGACGCGATCGTCTGGCTCGAAGACTGGCTGCACCGCTACGCCGGCACGCTCGTCGTGATCTCGCACGATCGCGAGTTCCTCGATTCGATCTGCAACGTCACGCTGCATCTGGAAAATCGCCAGGTGAAGCGCTACGGCGGCAACTACTCGCAGTTCGAGGTACTGCGCGCGCAGCAACTGGCGCTGCAGCAAAGCGCCTACGAAAAGCAGCAGAAGACGATCGAGCACCTGCAGAGCTTCGTCGACCGCTTCAAGGCCAAGGCGACCAAGGCCAAGCAGGCGCAAAGCCGGATGAAGGCGCTCGAGAAGATGGAGCTGATCGCGCCCGCGCACATCGCGTCGCCGTTCACGTTCGAATTCCGCACGCCCGACGCCGCGCCCAACCCGATGATGGTGATGGAGGACGTCCGCTGCGGCTACCACGCCGACGACGGAACGGACATCCCGATCGTCGAGCGCGTCGCGCTGTCGATCCAGAACGGCCAGCGCATCGGCCTGCTCGGTGCGAACGGCCAAGGCAAGTCGACGCTGATCAAGACGCTGGCCGGCACGCTCGCGCCGCTGTCCGGGCACGTGCGCGACGGCAAGGGGCTGACGATCGGCTATTTCGCGCAGCACCAGCTCGAAACGCTGCGCGAGGACGATTCGCCGCTCGCGCACCTGGCGCGGCTCGCACCCGACACGCGCGAACAGGAATTGCGCGACTTCCTCGGCGGCTTCAATTTCTCGGGCGACATGGCGACCAGCCCGGTCGGGCCGTTCTCCGGCGGCGAGAAAGCCCGCCTCGCGCTGGCGCTGATCATCTGGCAAAAGCCGAACCTGCTGCTGCTCGACGAACCGACGAACCACCTCGACCTCGAAACGCGCCACGCGCTGACGATGGCGCTCGCGCAATTCGAAGGCACGCTGATCCTCGTGTCCCACGATCGCCACCTGCTGCGCGCGACGACCGACCAGTTCATGCTGGTTGCGAAGCACCGGCTGCAGCCGTTCGACGGCGACCTCGACGACTACCGCGACTGGCTGCTGCAGCATGCGGCCGAGCAACGCGCGGCCGCGAAGGCCGACAGCGCGGCAGCCGCGGGCGCCGATCCGGGCGTCAACCGCAAGGATCAGAAACGCCAGGCCGCCGAGGAACGCCAGCGGCTGTCGCAACTGAAAAAGCCGCTGCAGAACCGCATCACGAAGCTCGAAAAGGAAATGGAGACGCTGCACGCGGAGAAAGCGCGCCTCGACGCGTTCGTCGCCGATCCGGCGAGCTACGAGGCCGCGCGCAAGACGGAGCTGACCGACGCGATCCGCAAGCTCGGCGAAGTCACGACTCGGCTCGAGACGGTCGAGGCCGACTGGCTCGCCGTGCAGGAAGAACTCGAGCAGATCGGCTGAACGCGGCGCGGGCGTCGTCAGCCGATCGCTTCATCGGCGGCGGGTGCGCCGCGGCGGTCGGGGTGTCGACGCCCCACGAACCCGCCTGGCCGCGGCCCCGCCCCCTGAAACGACGAGGCCGGGCGCGCCGGCCCGGCCTCTTTGTCACGGCTGCGTCCGACGCGGCTGCATCGGCCGGCCCTTATGCCCGCCGCACCATCCGCTCAGCGGCGCGGCAGCGTGTCGCGCGGCATCTGCTCGTCGTCGCCCATCAGGTGCCGGCGCCCTTTGATCGGCCGGCGGATCGCCGCGGCGACTTCCGCTTCCGTCACGTCCTCGGACACGACCTTGCGCGCCAGCCGCCCTTCTTCGTCGATCCATTCGACGATCCGGCATCCGCCACCCCACGGCTGGCGGATCGGCTCCGACACGCGGCAGCCGCGCAGGTTGTAAAGGCGTCCGCCAGGCGCTTCCCCATACGATTTCAACATAGGTTCCCTTCGCATTGCGCGGTTCGACAATCCGGCCAAGGATAGGGAAAAGCGATGTCCGGCGGGTTACATCAGCCTACATATTCTTTACAGCGAATTACGCGACAGATCGCCCGGCTCGATACGGCCCGTGCACGGGCCGGGCCGCTCATTCAAGATCGCGCACGCGGTCGATCGCCTGCTCGAGCCGCTCGACGGCCATCACGTTCAGCCCTTCGATCGGCTGCTTCGGCGCATTCGCCTTCGGAATCAGCGCGGATGTGAAGCCGAGCTTCGCCGCTTCGCGCAGCCGCTCCTGCCCGCGCGGGGACGGCCGGATCTCGCCCGCCAGACCCACCTCGCCGAACACGATCAGCCCTTTCGGCAGCGCCTTGTTGCGCATCGACGAGTGAATCGCGAGCAGCACCGCGAGGTCGGCGGCCGGCTCGGTGATCTTCACGCCGCCCACCGCGTTGAGGAACACGTCCTGATCGAAGGCCGCGATGCCCGCGTGCCGGTGCAGCACCGCGAGCAGCATCGCGAGCCGGTTCTGCTCGAGGCCGACCGCGAGCCGGCGCGGGTTCGGCACGTGCGCCGTATCGACGAGCGCCTGGATTTCGACGAGCAACGGGCGCGTGCCTTCCTGCGTGACGAGCACGCACGAGCCGGGCACGACCTGCTCGTGCTGCGACAGGAACAGCGCGGACGGGTTGGCTACGCCGCGCAGCCCGCGCTCGGTCATCGCGAACACGCCGAGCTCGTTGACCGCGCCGAAACGGTTCTTGAACGCGCGCACGAGCCGGAACGACGAATGCGTGTCGCCCTCGAAGTACAGTACCGTGTCGACGATGTGCTCGAGCACGCGCGGGCCGGCAAGGTTGCCCTCCTTCGTCACGTGCCCGACCATGATGATCGCGGTGCCCGACTGTTTCGCGATGCGCGTGAGCTGCGCCGCGCATTCGCGCACCTGCGCGACCGAACCGGGCGCCGACGTGAGCGCCTCGGAATAGACGGTCTGGATCGAGTCGATCACGGCCACGTCCGGCCGCTCCGCATCGATCGCGGCCTGGATCTTCTCGAGCTGGATCTCGGCGAGCAGCTTCAGTTCGGCCGCCGGCGCGCCGCCGTCGAGCAGCGCGAGCCGTTGCGCGCGCAACGCGATCTGCGCGGCCGATTCCTCGCCGCTGATATAGAGCGCGCGCCGCTCGCTCGCGATATCCGCGAGCGACTGCAGCAGCAACGTCGACTTGCCGATGCCCGGATCGCCGCCGATCAGCACGACGCCGCCCGGCACCAGCCCGCCGCCCAGCACGCGATCGAATTCGCCGATGCCGGTCGAGAAGCGCGGTACGTCGGCGGCCTCGATGTCGACGAGGCGCTGCACCGGCGCGCGCTTCGCGAGCGACTGGAAACGATGGGCGGCCGGCGACTCGGCAACCGATTCGACGAGGGTGTTCCACGCCTGGCACGACGGGCACTGGCCCTGCCATTTCGGGGTCTGTCCGCCGCACTCGCTGCAGACGTATACGGTTTTCTGTTTGGCCACGCGCGACGCCCTTATTCCGCTCGCACCGGCACGCGGGCAGCGACCGCGCACATCAGCTCGTAGCCGATCGTCCCGCAATGGCGCGCGACGTCGTCGATCGGCAGCGCATTGCCCCACAGCTCGACGCGCGCGCCGACGCCGGCCTGCGGGCACGGCGTCAGGTCGACGGTGATCATGTCCATCGACACGCGGCCGACGATCCGCGTGCGGATGCCGTCGACGATCACCGGCGTGCCTTCGGGCGCGACGCGCGGATAGCCGTCCGCGTAGCCGCACGCGACGACGCCGATGCGCATCGGCGCCTGCGCGGAGAACGTCGAGCCATAGCCGATCGCCTGCCCCTTTCCGATCGTCTGCACCGCGATCAGCTCCGACGCGAGCGTCATCGCCGGCTTCAGCCCCGTGTCCGCGATGTCGGATGACAGCCCGGACGGCGACGCCCCATACAGCACGATCCCCGGCCGCACCCAGTCGAAGTGCGTATCCGGATGCCACAGCACGGCCGCCGAATTCGCGAGACTGCGCGCGCCGGCAATGTTTTCCGCGCCGCGCTCGAACGTCGCGAGCTGCTCGGCGACGCCGCGCTCGTTGTCCGCGTCCGAAAAATGGGTCATCAACGTGATCTGGCCGATGCCGGGGCACGCGCGGGCACGCTCCCAAGCGGCGCGGTATTTCTCCGGCACGTAACCGAGCCGGTTCATCCCGCTGTTCATCTTGAGCTGCACGTTGACGGGCTTCGACAGCCGCGCCGTTTCCAGCATCCGCATCTGCTCGTCGTTGTGGACCGTCGTGGTCAGGCTGTAGCGGTCGATCACGTCGATGTCGGTCGAGCGGAAGAAGCCTTCGAGCAACAGGATCGGGCCGGCCCAGCCGAGCTCGCGCAGCTTCACGGCCTCGTCGAGGTCGAGCAGGCCGAAACCGTCGGTGCCGCGCAGGCCCGGAAACACGCGGGCGAGACCGTGGCCGTACGCGTTGGCCTTGACGACCGCCCAGACCTTGGACGGGCCGGCAAAGCGGCGGACGACGGAGAGATTGTTCGCGAGAGCGGCGGTGTGGATGGTGGCGGAGATCGGGCGCGGCATGGGAAATTTACGTAAAGACGCTTGCGAATCATCAGCTTACCGCGCCTTTTGAGCACCGAAGCCGACAATTTGCGGAACGATCGGGGAATCTTGCTAGTCCGAATTCGCGTATTTTCATGTTATAAAGCCGTGCGCACAACCCATTTCGAACGGAATAAGCCGATCGCATACCAGGCGGCCTACGCGGCCCTGCCGCAGCGACGAAAGCATCGCATCAGATGAAAAAAGGTTTTTACACCATCATGGCCGCGCAGTTTTTTTCGTCGCTGGCCGACAATGCGCTCCTCATCGCCGCCATCGCCCTGCTGAAAGATCTCCACGCCCCCAACTGGATGACACCGCTGCTGAAGCTGTTCTTCGTGTTGTCGTATGTGGTGTTGGCGGCGTATGTCGGTGCGTTCGCGGATTCGCGTCCGAAGGGCCGCGTGATGTTCATCACGAACTCGATCAAGGTGATCGGCTGCCTGATCATGCTGTTCGGCGCCCACCCGCTGATCGCGTACGGCATCGTCGGCTTCGGCGCGGCAGCCTACTCGCCGGCCAAGTACGGCATTCTCACCGAGCTGCTGCCGGCCGACCGGCTGGTCGCCGCGAACGGCTGGATCGAAGGCACGACCGTCAGTTCGATCATCCTCGGCACCGTGCTCGGCGGCGCGCTGATCAGCCCGCACATCGCGTCGCACGTGATCGCGCACACGCCCGCCTGGATCGGCACGCCCGCCGAAGCGGCGATGGCGATCATCATGGCGATCTACGTGGTCGCCGCTCTGTTCAACCTGCGCATTCCCGACACGGGCGCCCGCTATCCGAAACAGGAGCGCGGCCCGGTCAAGCTGCTCACCGATTTCGCCGACTGCTTCATGGTGCTCTGGCGCGACAAGCTCGGCCAGATCTCGCTCGCGGTCACGACGCTGTTCTGGGGCGCGGGCGCGACGCTGCAGTTCATCGTGCTGAAGTGGGCCGAGGTGTCGCTCAACATGTCGCTGTCCGAAGGCGCGATCCTGCAGGCCGTGGTCGCGGTCGGCGTCGCGGCCGGCGCGATCGCCGCCGCCGCCCGGATCCCGCTGAAGAAGTCGCTGACCGTGCTGCCCGTCGGCATCATCATGGGCATCGCGGTGATGCTGATGGCGTTCTACACGCGCGACCTGTTCCCGTCGCACTGGGCCGTGCATGTCGGCCACCTGCGCCTGCCGTTCTACCTGATCGTCGCCTACATCTTCCTGATCGGCGTCGGCGCGCTGTCCGGGTACTTCGTCGTGCCGATGAACGCGCTGCTGCAGCATCGCGGCCACGTGTTGCTGTCGGCCGGCCATTCGATCGCGGTGCAGAACTTCAACGAGAACCTGTCGGTGCTCGTGATGCTGTGCCTGTATGCGGTGCTCGTGTGGCTCGACGTGCCGGTCGGCGTCGTGATCGTGCTGTTCGGCACGTTCGTCTGCCTGACGATGTGGCTCGTGATGCGCCGCCATCAGGCGAACCAGCGTCAGTTCGACTCGGTGGCGCTGATCGGCGAATCGCGGCACTGACGCTACACTTTCGGTTTTCGTCCGCCGGCGCCGGGCCTCGAACCGGCGCATTGCCCTCATGACGCACCCGATACCCAACATCCTGACGATCGCCGGCTCCGATTCGGGCGGCGGCGCGGGCATCCAGGCCGACCTGAAGACGTTTTCCGCGCTCGGCGCGTATGGCGCGAGCGTGATCACCGCGCTGACCGCGCAGAACACGCGCGGCGTGACGGGCGTGCATGCGCCGGACGCCGCCTTCGTGACCGCGCAGCTCGACGCGGTGTTCGGCGACATCCGCATCGATGCGGTCAAGATCGGGATGCTCGCGAACGCGGCGATCGTGCAGGCGGTGGCCGACGCGCTGCGCCGTTACGCGCCGCGCTTCGTCGTGCTCGACACGGTGATGATCTCGAAGAGCGCGCACGCGCTGCTCGCGCCCGATGCCGTCGACGCGCTGCGCGACACGCTGCTGCCGCTCGCGACGGTCGTCACGCCGAACCTGCCCGAGGCGGCCGCGCTGCTCAACGACGCACCCGCCACCACCGAAGACGACATGGTCCGGCAAGGCCGGGCCTTGCTGCAGACGGGCGCACGCGCCGTGCTGATGAAGGGCGGCCACCTGCCCGACGCGTCCGCGAGCCCCGACTGGCTCGTCGAAACGACGCGCACCGTGCGGCTCGACGGCACGCGCGTGCCGGTCAGCAACACGCACGGCACCGGCTGCACGCTGTCGTCGGCGATCGCGGCGCTGCTGCCGCAGCAGCCCGACCTCGAAAGCGCGGTACGCGAGGCCAAGACCTACCTGACCGGCGCAATCGTCGCGAGCGCCGACCTCGACGTCGGCCACGGCGTCGGCCCGGTCCACCATTTTCATCGCTGGTGGTGAGCGGCGGCTCGCGCGGCGTCAGCGATCCTGTGCGGCGAACGCCTGCGCGCGCGCCGGCCAGTCGTCCGGCACGACGAAACCGCGCGCCGTCTCGCGCCACGTGCCGCCGGCCCCCTTTTCATGGATCGCGATCAGGTCGGGCGCTCCGCGCGCCGCCAGCACGGCCGGCAACTCCGGTGCGCTCGCCAGCGGCTCGGGCTCGAAACCGGCGCCGGCGACGGCACGCCGCGGCGCCAGCCACGCCAGTCGCGGCAACACGCTCCATGCCGCGCCGTCACGCTGCGCGGCCGCCCACGCCGGCCACTGCGCGTGCGTGAGCCAGAAGCCACGCGGGTGATCCGGCGCGATTTCGGTGGATACTGGCAACACCGGCGCGCCGTGCGGATGGAACAGCCAGCCCTTGATGAACATCTGCGCGTCGGACGGCGCGCCGTAGCCGAGCCGGGCAAAAGCGTCGTGCTGGCCGAGCCGCAACTGGTGGTCGAGCAGCCGGCTGCGCTTGCGGTCGAAGCGGTCGACGAGATTGGGGCCGACGAAGTCGGCGAGCGCCGCGCCGCCGCGCACCGGCGCGCACAGATAGCACTTCACCGCGAGTTCCCAGTGCAGGCGCCGGCCGTCCGGCGCATCGACCAGAAAATCGACTTCACCGAGCGTGCGGCCATTGCTGCGCAGCGGCAGATTGGCCGCGACGAGCCGTAGCGCCGGCCCGTGCGTCAGAAAGTATTCGAGCAGGCATTCGGCGTAGCGGCCGAGCCGCGTGGGCCGGAACCCGTCGAGCGCGCGATGCAGCGGCCCGGGGTGCGCATCGAGCGCGGCAAGCCAGGCTTCGACGGCCGCTTGGCCCGCCGCATCCGGCCACGGGCGCGCGAGCGGCGCGCCCGGTGCCGCGGTGAGCAGGCTCGGGCTGGCCAGCAGCCAGCACAGATCGCGCACCGCGACGTCATGCAGCGTATCGACGAACGCGTACGCCGCGCCGGTCGTCATGGCCCGGTCGGACCGTTCGCGTCGGCGCCTTGCGCACGCCGGAACGTGTCGCGCGCGAGGCACAGGTCGGCCCACGCCTTCGCCTTGTCCTGCAGGCTGCGCAACAGGTAGGCCGGGTGGTACGTGACGATCACCGGCACGCCCTCGTACGCATGCACGCGGCCGCGCAGCGACGCGATGCTCGCGTCCGTCTTCAGCAGCGTCTGCGCCGCGAAACGGCCGAGCGCGACGATCAGCTTCGGCTTCACGAGCGCGACCTGGCGCTGCAGATACGGCTCGCAGCGCGCGACCTCGTCCGGCTCCGGATTGCGGTTGCCGGGCGGCCGGCACTTGATCACGTTCGCGATGTAGACGTTGTCGCCGCGCTTGAGCGACAGCGACTGCAGCATGTTGTCGAGCAGCTTGCCGGCCTGGCCGACGAACGGCTCGCCCTGCTTGTCCTCGTTCTCTCCCGGCGCTTCGCCGATCAGCATCCAGTCCGCTTCGCGGTCGCCGACGCCGAATACGGTGTTGGTCCGCTTCTCGCAGAGGCGGCACAGCGTGCAGCCGGCCACGCGCTCGGCCAGCGCATCCCAGTCGAGCGCGGCGACCGGCATGCCGGCGGGGCGCGATTCGACGGCCGGCACGGGCACGGATTCGCCCGGCGGCGCCGCGTCGAACCACGCGAAATCGTCGTCACCTGCTGGCGGCGCGTCACCCTTTGGCGGCATCGTATCGGGCGATGCCGCCGATGCGGTCGATGCGGCCTGCGCGGGCGGGCGATCGCGATCGACGACGCCGTGCGCCGCCGGCGACTCGCGAGCCGGCACACCGCCGGCCGCGCCATGCGCGACAGCCGCGGGCGCATCGTCCCGCACCGGCGCCCGCGCGGCGCGCACC